>NZ_JBMDII010000025.1:0-86701 GCF_057808605.1 Comamonas sp. FG99 | reverse complement strand
CCCCCCCCCCCCCCCCCCCCCCCCCCCCCCCCCCCCCCCCCGGCCCGCCACCGGCATGGACCGGCCGGGCGAGGACGCCTTGCGCCACCAGGTGGGCGCATTCGTGGGCATGGGGGGCGCCGCGCGCCAGCAGCGCGATGCCATCCACGACGACGCGCGGCTGCATTTCTCGGGCTGGCTGGCCCGGCGGGTACACAGCGCGGAAGCGCTGGAATCGGTCATCGGTGCCTATCTGGACATGCCGGCGCGGCTGGAGCTCTGGGTCGGGCACTGGATGGCGCTGCCGCGCGCCGAGCTGTGCCGCCTGGGGCAGGCCCGGCCCGCCGCCCGCCGGCTCGGCGGCGCGGTGCTGGGCAGCAAGCTCTGGGACCGCCAGCACCGCGTGCGCCTGCACCTGGGCCCGCTCACGCTGGCCCAGTACCGCCAGCTGCTGCCCGGCGGCGCTGCCCGCCGCCCGCTCGCCTGCTGGATGCTGCAGCTGCTGGGCGACGAATACGCCTGGGATGCGCAGCCGTTGATCCTGCGGCGCGAGGTGCCGGCCACGCGCCTGGGCGCCAGCCACGCCCCGCGCCTGGGCTGGACTTCGTGGCTGGCCAGCCATGCGATCGGCGGCGATGCGCGGGGCGCGCGCCTGCAGCCGGACCCCACGGGAGCAGACCATGAGTGAGATCAGCCGCACCGCCTTGTTTGGCAAGCTCAACCCCCTGGCCTACAAGGCCATCGAGGGCGCGACCGTGTTCTGCAAGATGCGCGGCAACCCCTATGTGGAGCTGGAGCACTGGATCGCCCAGCTGCTGCAGAACGAGCACAGCGACCTGCACCGCATCGTGCAGCACTACGGGCTGGACATTTCGGTGCTGGCCAGGGACATGACGGCCGCGCTCGACCGCCTGCCGCGCGGCGCCACCGCGATCAGCGATTTCTCGCCGCACATCGAGAACGCCATCGAGCGCGCCTGGACCTATGCCACGCTGCAGTTCGGCGAGGCCCAGGTGCGTACCGGCTATCTCGTCGTCGGCATGCTCAAGACGCCCGGCCTGCGCAATCCGCTGCTGCAGGTCTCCAGGCAGTTCGAGAAGATCAAGGCCGAAGACCTGGCCGACCACTTCGCGCAGATCTGCGACGCCTCGGCCGAGGCGCGCATGGGCGCGCAGGACGGCAGCGGCCTCGGCAGCGGCGATGTCGGCGCCGACACCGGCGCGATGGCGCCGGCCGCCATGGGCAAGGGCGAGGCGCTGAAGAAATTCGCGCTGAACCTGACCGAAAAGGCCGCCAAGGGCGAGATGGACCCGGTGACCGGGCGCGACGAGGAGATCCGCCAGATCGTCGACATATTGATGCGCCGGCGCCAGAACAATCCACTGCTCACCGGCGAGGCCGGCGTGGGCAAGACGGCGGTGGTCGAGGGCTTCGCCCAGCGCCTGGCGCGCGGCGACGTGCCGCCGCAGCTCAAGGATGTGCAACTGCTGCTGCTCGACATCGGGCTGCTGCAGGCCGGCGCGAGCATGAAGGGCGAATTCGAGCAGCGCCTGCGCCAGGTGATCGAGGAAGTGCAGTCCTCGCCCCGGCCCATCATTCTCTTCATCGACGAGATCCACACCCTGGTGGGCGCGGGCGGCGCCGCCGGCACCGGCGACGCGGCCAACCTGCTCAAGCCGGCGCTGGCGCGCGGCAACCTGCGCACCGTGGGCGCGACCACCTGGGCCGAATACAAGAAATACATCGAGAAGGACCCGGCGCTCACCCGCCGCTTCCAGGTGGTGCAGGTGCCCGAGCCGGACGAGGCCAAGGCCATCCTGATGCTGCGCGGCGTGGCGAACGTGCTGGAAAGGCACCACCGCGTGCAGCTGCTGGACGAGGCCATCGAGGCGGCGGTGCAGCTGAGCCACCGCTACATCCCGGCGCGCCAGTTGCCCGACAAGGCGGTCAGCCTGCTGGACACCGCCTGCGCCCGCGTCGCGGTGAGCCAGCATGCGACGCCGCCGGCGGTGGAAGACTGCATGCGCCGCATCGAGGCGCTGCAGGTGGAGCAGGAGATCATCGGCCGCGAACAGGCGATCGGCATCGAGGTGGGCCAGCGCGCGGCCCGGGTAGGCGCGCTGCTGGGCGAGGCACAGGGCGAGCTGGAGCGCTTGAACGCGCGCTGGCAAGAGGAAAAAGGCCTGGTCGACCGGCTGCTCGGGCTGCGCGGCCAGCTGCGCGCGGGCAGCGCGCCGGTGGATGCCGCTGCGCCCGCGCCCGCCGCGCAGGGGGGCGAAGAACACGCAGAGCGTGCCGCGCTGCTGGCCGAGCTGCATGCGCTGCAGGCCAGCATCCATGCGGTGCAGGGCGAGTCGCCGCTGATCCTGCCCTCGGTGGACGCGCAGGCCGTGGCCTCGGTGGTGGCCGACTGGACCGGCATTCCCGTCGGCCGCATGGTCAAGAACGAGATCGAGGCGGTGCTGCAGCTGGCCGACACCCTGGGCCGGCGCGTCATCGGCCAGCAGCATGGGCTGGAGATGATCGCCCGGCGCATCCAGACCAGCCGGGCGCGGCTGGACAACCCGGGCAAGCCCATCGGCGTGTTCATGCTGTGCGGCACCTCGGGCGTGGGCAAGACCGAGACCGCGCTGGCGCTGGCCGAGGCACTGTACGGCGGCGAGCAGAACGTCATCACCATCAACATGAGCGAGTTCCAGGAGGCGCACACCGTCTCCACGCTCAAGGGCGCGCCGCCCGGCTACGTGGGCTACGGTGAGGGCGGCATCCTCACCGAGGCGGTGCGCCGCCGGCCCTACAGCGTGGTGCTGCTCGACGAGGTGGAAAAAGCCCACCCGGACGTGCACGAGATCTTCTTCCAGGTCTTCGACAAGGGCTGGATGGAGGACGGCGAGGGCCGCCTGATCGACTTCAAGAACACCATCATCTTGCTGACCACCAACGCCGGCAGCGAGCTGGTGATGGGCATGTGCCGCGACCCGCTGCGGCTACCCGAGCCGCAGGCGCTGGCCGAGGCGCTGAAGGCGCCGCTGACGCAGGTGTTTCCGCCGGCGCTGCTGGGGCGCATCGTCACCATCCCGTACTACCCGCTGTCGCCGCCGATGATGAAGCAGATCGTGCGCCTGCAGCTGGGCCGCATCAAGAAGCGCGTCGAGGCCAACCACGGCGTGCCCTTCGAGTACAGCGACGCGGTGGTCGAGCTGGTGCTGGCGCGCTGCCAGGACCCGGAGTCGGGGGGGCGGGTGATCGACGCCATCCTCACCAACACCGTGCTGCCCACCATCTCGGTGGAGTACCTGCAGCGCCTGGCCGCCGGCGGCGCGATCCGCCGCGTGGCGCTGGACGCGCAGGGCGGCGAGTTCAGCTACGCCTTCGACTGACGCGGCACCGGAGACGCCCATGGCCCAGGACGAATACCGCATCGACACCGACTCGCCGGCGGGCAAGGAGCTGATGTTCTGGGCCCTGGCCGGGCTGGAGGCGCTGAGCCAGCCCTCGCGCTACGAGCTGCGGGTGCTGTCGAAGAACCCGGCCATCGCGCCCGGGGACATCCTGGGCCATGCCTTCGACGTGGTGCTGCTGTTCGAGGACAGTGGCGGCGGCGCGCACGAGCGCCATTGCCAGGGCCATGCGGTGCGCTTTTCGCGCCGCGGCGCCAATGGGCGCTATGCCGAATACGCGATCGAGCTGCGCTCCTGGTTCTGGCTGCTGGACAAGCGTTTCAACTCCCGCATCTTCCAGGGCCGGAACGTGCTGCAGGTGGTGGACGCCACCATCGAGGACGGCCCGATCCGCGGCCTCAAGAAGATCGACCGCGACGGCGTGCTGGGCGAGCCCGGCAAGCGCCCCTACTGCGTGCAGTTCCAGGAGAGCGACTACCGCTTTCTCTCGCGCCTGCTGGAGGATGAAGGCATCTACTACTGGTTCGACGCCCACGATGCGCCGGGCACCATGCACCTGTCCAACGCCAGCGACGTCGCGCACCAGCCGCTGCCCGCGGCGCCCGAGTTGCGCCAGGCCGAGGCCCGCGACGTGCATGCGCGCTTCAACGAGTTTCGCCGCTGGGCGGGCGGCACGCGGCTGGGGCCGGGCCGCCATGCCTCGCGCGACAGCGATTTCAAGGCCATCCGCAAGAAGCTGGCGGGCAGCAGCGCCGACGTGGCGGAGCACGAGCTGGCCGATCTGGAGGTGTTCGAGTTTCCCGGCGGCCACCTGCGCAAGGCGGATGCCGACCAACGCTCGCGCCTGCGCATGGAGGCGCTGGCGGCGCGGCGGCGGCTGTCGTGGGCCGTCACGCCCTGGCCCGACGTGGCCGTGGGCCGGCGCACGCAGCTGCACTCGGGCCAGGAGCAGCCGGCCATCGATGGCGAGCAGCTGATCGCCAGCTGCCTGCTGGTGGCCACGCACCCCGGCTACGAGGGCAGCGACACCGAGACCGCGCCCGACCTGGAGCGTGCGCTGCGCAGCCTGGCCGGCGAGGACCGGCTCAACCTGGACCACCAGGAGGAGCTGCTTGCGCTGCTGGCCGAGCTGCACGCATTCTCCCGGCCGCAGCGCGGCACGCGCGAGTTCCTGATCACCACCCTGCCGCTGAAGCAGCCGTTTCGCCCGCCGCGCACCACGCCGCGCCGGCGCATGCCGGGCCCGCAAAGCGCCATCGTGGTCGGCCCCGAGGGCCAGGAGATCCATGCCGACAAGTTCGGCCGGGTGAAGCTGCATTTCCACTGGGACCGCTACGACGAGAGCAACGACAAGTCCAGCTGCTGGGTGCGCGTGTCCCAGCCCTGGGCCGGGCAGGGCTGGGGCGGCTACTTCATTCCGCGCATCGGGCAGGAGGTGATCGTCGATTTTCTCAACGGCGACCCGGACCGGCCCATCGTCATGGGGCGGGTCTACAACGACGAGCAGCCCATACCCTTCGGCGCGCACACCCAAAGCGGCTTCCGCACCCGCTCCACGCCCGGCGGCAGCGCCGCCAACTGCAACGAATTCCGCTTCGAGGACAAGAAGGGCGGCGAGCAGGTCTACCTGCATGCCGAGAAGAACCAGGACATCGAGGTCGAGAACGACGAGACGCACTGGGTCGGCCATGACCGTGCCAAGACCATCGACCACGACGAGAGCACGCAGGTCAAGCACGACCGCAGCGAGAGCGTGGGCCACAACGAGACCATCGCCATCGGCGTGGACCGCACCGAGACCGTGGGCGCCAACGAGAGCATCGCGATCGGGGCCAACCGCGGCGAGACGGTCGGCGGCAACGAAACCATCGGCATCGGCGGCAACCGCACGATCAGCGTCGGCGCCAGCGAAACCGCGACCGTGGCCCTGCAGCGCACGCATACGGTGGGCGTCAACGAGACCATCACCGTGGGCGCGGCCCAGGAAGTCACCATCGGCGCCGCGCAGGCGCTCACGGTCGGCGGCGGCCAGACGGTGAGCGTGGGCGCGAGCCAGTCAACCAGCGTGGGCGCCGGCTGCTCGCTCGACGTGGGCGCCGCGCTGGCGGTGAACGTGGGCGCGGCCGAATCGCGCGCGGTGGCCGATGGCCGCAGCACCACGGTGGGCAAGGACGACACCGTCTCGGTCGGCAAGAACCTGAAGATCCAGGCCGGCGATTCGGTCTCCATCGTGACCGGCAGCGCCAGCATCACCATGAAGAAGGACGGCACCATCATGATCAAGGGCAAGGACATCACCGTGGAGGGCTCCGGCAAGATCAACATCAAGGCCGGCGGCGACATCACCATGAAGGGCTCGAAGATTCTTCAGAACTAGCGCCGCAGGAGGCCACCATGAGCAAGAGAGAAGCGATTGCCGAGCTGCTGGCCGCCGATCCCCGGGCCCAGGCCCTGCAGGCGCCCGCCTGGCCCGCGGTGGTGATCGGCGAGCTGCTGGCCCTCGCCGAAGAGGGCCGCACGCCGCTGGTGGCCTATCCGGGCCAGCCCGGCAGCGCCGCGCTGCGCGCGCGCAGCCTGGTCGAGCTGCACGGCGCGCATATCGGCCAGCAGCTGGCGCTGGCCTTCGAGGCCGGAGACCCGGGCCGCCCGGTCGTCATGGGTGTGCTGCGCCAGGCCGCGGGCTGGCCGCTGGCCGATCCACCGGCCCAGGTGGAGGTCGATGCGGGCGGCGAGCGGCTGACCGTCAGCGCGCGCGAGCAGCTCGTGCTGCGCTGCGGCAAGGCCAGCATCACGCTCACCCGGGCGGGCAAGGTGCTGATCCAGGGCAGCTACGTCTCCAGCCGCTCGACCGGTGTCAACCGGATCAAGGGCGGCTCGGTGCAGCTCAATTGAAGCGGCGAGGGCGCCATGGAGCTGATCAACGCCACCCGCATGCCTGCCGGCTACACCCTGGGCCTGGAGCCCAGCGGGCGCGAGCTGCTGGTGGTGGTGATCAAGGGCACCTTCCGCTTTCCGCAGCCCGGCGAGCCCCCGGGCCACTTCGCACTGGCCCCGCAGCAGCTGCCGCTGGTGATGGCCGACACCTTCAGCGGCGAGCCCGGCCGGTCGGCGCCGGTCTACGAGGTGGATTTCGCGCCGCGCAAGCGCTATTGCGACCTGCTGCTGCTCGGCAGCGCCCACGCGCCCGGCGGCCGCCCCGCCAGCCGCGTCGAGGTGGGCCTGCGGGCCGGCGCCTGGCAAAAGCGCTGCGCGGTCGTCGGCCCGCGCCATTGGGAATGGCGTCCGGGCCGGGTGGATGCCTCGCCGCCCGGCGTGTTCGTGCGCCAGCCCATCTCCTACGACGTGGCCTTTGGCGGCAGCGACCTGCGGCATGAGGACGCGGCCCGGCATGCCGCGTTCATGGCCAATCCGGTCGGGCGCGGCTTTCACCGGCACCTGAAGGCCGACTGGGTGGAGGGCGCGCCGCTGCCCGCCACCGAGGAGATCGGCCAGGCGGTGCGCGATCCGCAGGGCAGCTACCGGCCCATGGCGTTCGGCCCGCTGGGCCGGGGCTGGTCCACGCGCGCCTGCCATGCGGGCACCTACGACGACGACTGGCTGGCCAACCACTTTCCGTTCTTGCCGCCGGATTTCGACGAGCGCTACTACCAGGCGGCGCCGGCTGACCAGCAGCTGCCGCTGGAGCACTTCGGCCACGGCCCGGTCGAGGTGCTGCTGGCCAACCTGACGCCGCAGGGCCTGACCCGGCTGACCATCCCGCACCTGGTGGCGCCGGTGCACGTCTTTCCCCGGCGCGGCGAGCGCGAGGACCACACCGCCAGCCTCGACACCGTGGTGATCGAGCCCGATGCGCAGCGCTTCAGCCTGAGCTGGCGGATGTCGCGCCCGCTGAAGAAGAACCTGTTCGAGATCGCGCAAGTGCTGGTGGGCAAGAAGGGCCGGCAATGGTGGCAGGCGCGCGAGCAGCTCGCCTTTCCGATTCCGGTGGTGATGGTGCCGGCGCAGCGCGCGGAGGCCGGCACATGAGTTCCCAGCCCATCGCCATCAAGGGCACCGGGCTGGTGACCTCGGTGGGCCTGAGCGCGCCCGCCGCCTGCGCCGCGATGCGCGCCAAGCTCAGCAACCCCAGCGAGACCCGCTTCATCGATTCGGGCGGGCAGTGGATCATGGCCCACCAGGTCGCCTTGGCCCAGCCCTGGCGCGGCCTGACCAAGCTGGCGCGCATGGCCGCGATGGCCATCGACGAGGCGCTGGCCGACGTGCCGCGACCCGAATGGCCGCGCATCCCGCTGCTGCTGTGCGTGGCCGAGCGCGAGCGCCCGGGGCGGCTGGCCGGGCTGGACGAGCAGCTGTTCGCCCTGGTCGAGGCCGAGCTTGGCGTGCGCTTCCATGCCGAGTCGGCGCTGGTGCCGCAGGGGCGCGTGGGCGTGGCGGTGGCCATGGCGCAGGCGCGGCAGCTGCTGGCGCGGCGGCAATCGGGCCAGGTGCTGGTGGCCGCGGCCGACAGCCTGCTGAGCTGGCCCACGCTCAGCCACTACGAACGGTGCTCGCGCCTGCTGACCGAGACCAACTCCAACGGCTTCATGCCGGGCGAGGGCGCGGGCGCGCTGCTGCTCGGCCCGGCCGGCGGCGACACGGCGCTGCTGCTCGGCGGCATAGGCTTCGGCAGGGAGGCGGCGCACATCGATTCGGAAGCGCCCTTGCGCGCCGACGGCCTGAGCAGCGCGATCAAGGCCGCGCTGGCCGATGCCGGGCTGCAGATGCACGAGATGTCGTTGCGCATCGCCGATGTGTCGGGCGAGCAGTATTACTTCAAGGAGGCGGCGCTGGCGCTGGCGCGCACCCTGCACCAGGTGAAGGAGGAGTTCGACTTGTGGCACCCGGCCGAATGCACCGGAGAGATGGGGGCCGCGGCGGGGACCGCCATCGTCGCCGCCGCCTGGGCAGCTGCGCACAAGCAATATGCCTGCGGCCCAAGGGTGCTGCTGCACCTGGCCAACGACGCGGGGCAGCGCGCCGCCCTGTGCCTGCAGCAGCGGGCCGCGGACTGAGGGGCCCGGGGGCGCGCAATGGCCAACCAAGTCTACGCCAACCACATGGAGATCTCGTGCAAGGCGGCGGCCGGCAAGTCGATCTGCGCCTTTCCAGATGTGTGCATGACGCCGCCGCAGACGCCGGCCACCCCCCCGGGAGTGCCGGTTCCCTACCCCAACACCGGCATGGCTTCGGACTGCACCGACGGCTCGAGCAGCGTGAGTATCTCGGGGCAGGAAGTCATGCTCAAGAACAAGAGCTACTTCAAGAAGAGCACCGGCGACGAAGCCGGCTGCGCGCCCAAGAAGGGCGTGCTCACCAGCAAGAACACCGGCAAGGTGTACTTCATCGCCTGGTCGATGGACGTGATGGTCGAGGGTGAGAACGTGGTGCGCAACCTGGACATGACCACCCACAACCACGGCTCCTGCCCCGGCAACACCCCGCCGATGGCCTATGTGGACGAGGCGGCTGCCGGGCTGGCCCAGTTTGGCAAGTGCAAGGACGAAAAAGAGGCGGTTGAAAAGCACTGCAAGGGAGAGGATGCGGGCGAGCCCTGCCCGGGCCCGCTGTCGGGCAAGAAGGGGCGCAGCGCCGCATATGCCGATAGCGCCAGCAACGCCGCGCAAGCCGACGCCTGCGCGCGCGCGGTGAAGTGCTTTCTGCGCCCCTACAAGACCAATGGCAGGAATTCATGCTGCGAGGGGCAGACCGGGCACCATATTCCCCCCTGGAGCACCACCGCCACCGTGCCGGGCATGCCGGTGGAGCACAACGATGCCCTGTGCCTGTGCCTGGAGGGAACCAACCATTCCATCGGCTCGCATGGCAAGCACCACCACGGCATCAACTATGTGCTGAAGCAGCAGTCGGGTGCCGGGGGCGCGTTCAAGGGCGCGCGCAATGGCAAGGGCCATCAGGTCTATACGGGCAAGATGAAGGATCACATCAAGGCCGCGGCGCAGGTCACCGAGGCGCAGACCGACTGCTCCATCGAGTGCATAGAGCAGCAGCTGCAATCCCAGTACAAGAACCACCTGGACAAGCCGGCAACCCACAACGCTTCGACCACGGGCGGCGAGAGCTACGGCAAGCTGGACTCGGGCGCGATGGGCGATCTGAAGACCGCGCAGACCGACCGCGCCTGGTGAAGCCGGAAAAGGAGAGCGAGATGGACTTTGGAGCATTTCTATCGGGCACCGTGGCCCGCAAGGGCAGCCGCGACGTGGGCGTCTTCGCACTGGCGCCGGCCGACCGGCCGGGCTCGCGGTTCTATGCCCGGCCGGGCACCGACTGGGTGCGCTATTCGAGCGAGGTGGATTGGGCCGCCATCGGCATGGCCGCGCACCACTATGCCGGCCAGCAGGATCTGGTGGTGGTGGCGCTTGGCGCCGAGGGCGATTTCTGGGAGATGAGCCCCGGCGGCCCGCAGCAACGCAGCGGCCGCATACCCGCCGAGCTGTCGGGCGTGACGCGCGTGGCCCGGGTGCACGACGAAATCTGGCTCTGCGGCATGGGGCGCATCGTCTGGGCGCGCGATGGCGCCGGCCGCTGGCGCGATCTCAGCGCGCCGCCCGGGCGGCCGGATGAAGGCGTGCTCGGGTTCACCGCGCTGGGGGCGCTTCCCGACGGCCGGGCGGTGGCGGCGGGCTGGCGCGGCGAGATCTGGGTGCGCGACCAGGCTGGCTGGCATCTGGAGGACAGCGGCAGCAATGCCAATTTCAATGCGCTGTGCGTCGACGAGAGCGGCCAAGTGATCGTGGTGGGCGACCGCGGCGCACTGGTGGAGGGCCGGCCGGGGCAATGGCAGGCCCACGGCACCAACCCGGCCTTCAACCTGCAGGGTGTATGCCACTTCCAGGGCCAGGTATTCGTATGCTCCGATTTCGAGATCTTCCTGTGGAACAGCGCAATGCTGCTGCCCGAAACCCGCTTCGGGAGCGACGGCCGCCCGGCCACCTGCCTGAACCTGCTGCCCGGGAGCGGCCTGGTCTACAGCCAGGGTGAGCGCGATGTGTTCTGCTTCGACGGCAGCAGGTGGTCGCGTGTTGTTTGAACGGCCCATGGTCTTGGCGGTGGCGCCGCGCTATGCGCAAGAGGCTGCGCACCTGTTTGGGCTTCGCACCAGCTTGCTGGATGCGCCGCATGTGCGCCTCAACCAGCTGCGCCGCCTCGACGACCGCCTGGCCGCGCACCTCGATGGGCTGGCCGTCGCCGGCGAATACGGCTCCAGGCTCGCACGGGCCGCGCTGGAGAGCGCCGGCCCGGGGGAGCTGTTCACCGCGACGGTATGCGCGCTCGAAGAGCGCGACCCCGCCGCGCTCGACAGGCTGCTGGCCCTGGCCCAGGCGCTGCCGGACAGCCGTCCGGGCCTGCTTTCGGCCTTTGGCTGGGTATCCACCGCCAGCCTGCGCGGGATCACCCAGGCGCTGCTGGATTCGCCCCAGCCATTTCGGCGCCGGGTCGGGCTGGCGGCCTGTTCCATGCATGGGGTCGATGCCGGCGCGGCCGTGGCCGGCGCATTGGCGGATGGCGATGCCGCGCTGCGCGCCCGGGCCTTGCGCGCCATCGCCCAGGCGGGCAGGCGCGACCTGCTGGGCGAGGTGCTGGCCGAACTGGAAGGCAAGCGCCCGGCCGCCCTGGCCGGCGATGATGCCGATGCCGATATCGAGGGCGCCCGCTGCGCCTTCGAGGCGGCGCGGGCCGCGGTGCTGCTTGGCGAGCGGCGCGCGGGCCCGGCGGCCCTGGGGCGCATCGCCTCGGCGCCGGGGCACTGGCGGGCCGGCGCGCTGGGCCTGTGGCTCAAGCTGCTGGCGCCGGGCGAGGTGCATGCGCTGCTGCAGGGCTGGGCGCAAGCGCCGGCCGATGCGCGCCTGCTGATCCGGAGCATTGGCGTGGCGGGCATGCCGCGCTATGTGCCCTGGCTGATCGAGCAGATGCAGCAGCCTGCGCTCGCCCGCCTGGCCGGCGAGGCCTTCAGCCTCATGACCGGGCTTGACCTGGCGCGGCAGGACTTGGAGCGCAGCCCGCCCGAGGCGCCGCAGGACAGCCCGGCTGACGATCCGGCCAGCGCCGACCTGGCGCGGGACGAGGACCATGGCCTGCCCTGGCCCGATCCCGGGAAGATCGCCGCCTGGTGGCAGGCGGGCAGCGCCCGCTTTGCCCAGGCCGAGCGCTGCTTCATGGGCGCGCCGCCTTCGCCCGCGCATTGCCTGGCGGTTCTCCGGGCGGGCTGCCAGCGCCAGCGTATCGCGGCCGCGGAATGGCGCAGCCTGCTCGATCCCGGCTCCGCGCCGTTCGACACCGCCGCCCCGGCCTGGCGCCAGCAGCGCCGGCTCGCGGCCTTGCCTGCATGAGGCGCCCGCCATGCCCGCCCGCTACATGCTTCCCATCGTCGCCGCGGTATTTCTCGCCGCCGCGCTGCGGCGCCTGGCGCGCGATGGATTCAGGCTCTCGGCCGCCAGCCGCGGCTGGCTGCTGGTGGCGGCGGTCTTCGCCATCGTGTCGGGCTGGCTGTGGTGGGCCGGCGCGGCGGGCCAATCCAACTGAGGGGCACAAGATGATGGAACTGGTGGTGACAGCTATCCGCGGCGCCGCGCCAGGGCGGGGGGCGGCGGCCACATTCGGCGCCGCTGGCGGCAGCATCGGCCGCCAGGCCGGCAATACCCTGGTGCTCGACGATCCGGATCGCACGGTCTCGCGCGTGCATGCCCAGGTGCAATGCCGCCAGGGGCGCTTCTACGTGCTTGACCAGGGCAGCAATCCCATGCAGCACAACGGCCGCCCGCTGGGCGCGGGCAACGAGGCGGCATTGAGCGATGGCGACCGGCTGGTGATAGGCGGCTTCGAACTGCAGGTCAATATCGCTGCCGAAGGCCAGGGCATGGCCGAGCACGATCCCAGCGGGCCGGGGGCCTTGCCCGCCGGAACCGAAGACGATCCATTTGCCGACCTGCTTGCCGGGCTGCCGGGCGTGCCGGTCGAGCCAGCCAGACCGCTGGCGGCCGGCAGCGCCACGAAGCCTGACGACGGCGCCGATCCCTTTGCGGATTTGCTGCCCGGCACGGCGCCGGACCCTTTTGCCAGCGAACCAGCCGGCCGGCCCGCCGGCGGCCCGCCAGCGCGGAGCCCGCCCCAGGATGACTTTTCCGACCTGGGCCTGCCGCCGGCGGGCGCGGTGGCCGCATCCGCGCTGCGCATCGACGCATGGTTTGGCGCGGCTGCACCCCAGGCGCCGGGCGGCGATCCGCTGGCGCTGGCGGCGCTCGATGGGGCGCCCCAGCCCAATACCAGCGCCTCGTGGGACGATCCGCTGGCCGCGCTGGGCCAGGCGCCGCCCGCCACGCAAGACCCGCAGCCGGACCACGTTCCGGTGGGCCGCTTCGGCTTTGTACCGCCGGTGGTGGCAAGGGCGCCAATGATCGCGCCGATGATCGCGCCGACTGTCCCGCCGATTCCCGCTGCGCCGCCAGACCCGGCACCCGCCGCCGTGGCCCATGCGGTTGATGCCGATGCCTTGCTGGCCGCCTTCCTGCGTGGTGTCGGCCCGCTGCACCAGCAGCCGGGCGCGTTGACGCCGGAGCTGATGGAGCGCATCGGCATGCTGCTGCGCGCGGCCACCGACGGCACGCTGCAGCTGCTGCTGGCGCGGCAGGAGCTCAAGCGCGAGGTGCGGGCCGAGGTGACGATGATCGCCGCGCAGGCCAACAACCCGCTGAAGTTCTCGCCCACCGCCGACGTGGCGCTGGCGCATCTGCTGGGCCCGGCGATCCGCGGCTTCATGCCGCCCGGGGCGGCGATGCACGATGCCTACGACGACCTGCGCGCCCACCAGTTCGGCGTGATGGTGGGCATGCGCGCCGCGCTGGCGCAGTTGATCGAGCGCTTCAGCCCGCAGCAGCTGGAGCGCAAGATCGCCGCCAGGTCGGCGCTGGAGCATGTGTTTTCCGCGTCGCGCAAGGCCCGGCTGTGGGAGCAGTTCATCGCGCTCTACGCCACGATTGCCCAGGAGGCCGAGGAGGATTTCCAAACCCTGTTCGGCAAGGCCTTCGCCCAGGCCTATGACGAGCAGATCGAGCGGCTGAAGCGCTCGGGCGGCGCCAACGGCAGTTAGCACGCAGCAAGCCACAAGGAGCCCACGAGTGAAAGCGCAAATCGCCACGCTGTCCAGCCCCGGCGGGCGCGGCTACAACGAGGATGTGTTCGGCCACTGGGACGACGGACGGCTGCTCGCCTGCCTGGTGGCCGACGGGGCGGGCGGCCACGGCGGCGGCGATATTGCCGCCGGCATCGTGCGCGCCAGCGTGCTCGACGGCTTTGCGGCGCGGCCGGCGCTGCAGGCGGCGCTGCTGCGCCAGCTGCTGGAGCAGGCGAATGCCGACATCGTCGCGCAGCAGGCGGCGGGCGGCTCGCAGGCCCACATGCGCTCCACCGCGGTGCTGGCGGTGATCGACCGGCAGGCGCAGGGCCTGCTGTGGGCGCACTGCGGCGACAGCCGCGCCTACCTGTTTCGCGGCGGCGGCCTGGCGGCGCGCAGCAGCGACCACAGCATGGTGCAGCAGCTGGTTTCCAGCGGCATGCTCGATGAGGAGGGCGCACGCCTGCATCCGCAGCGCCATGTGCTGCTGTCCGCACTGGGCTCGCTGGCCGATCCGCCCAGCATCGATGTATCGCCGCGCATGCGCCTGCAGGCGGGAGACGCGCTGCTGCTGTGCTCGGATGGCGTGTGGGAGGTGGTCGGCGACGAGGGCTTGCTCAAGACCTTGCAGGCGGCCGGCTCGGCCAGCCAATGGCTGCAGCTTTTGGATGGCGAGATCCTGGCGCTGGCCAAGCCGGGCCACGACAACTTCACCGCGCTGGCGGTCTGGTTGACGGCCGCGCCAGGCGATGCCGACGCAGAACGCACCATACTGGTGCACAGCGGGCGATAAGCCCCCCCAAAAACAGGAGCTGCTTGCGCTTAATACATCGGTATTTACGATGGTTTTATATTGGAAATCGTTTTGTATCAAGCGCTTGATGCTCTTGTTTTTGCTTATTCATCGGGGTTTTCACCCAAGGTACAGAAAATTATCCCCAATGTAAAAAAACCAATGCAGAATAAGTCCAAACAGAGTCCAAATATGGGAGAGCAGGACCATGGGCGCGATTCAGCAAATATTCCGGGGCCGCGGCATGCGCTGGGTTCCCTGGCCCTTGCCGGCCACCGGGGGCCAAAGGCCGGTGGGCGAGCTGGAGCGGCTGCGCCGCGAGCTGGTCGAGCTGCGCGCGCAGTCGCAATCGCAGTCCCGGCTGTTCGCGGCGGCAGTGCACGATCTGCGCCAGCCGCTGCAGGCCATCATGCTGTTCACCGAGGTCTTGATGCTGGAGGAGCCGTCCGCCTCGCAGCAGGATGCGAGGGCGCGGATCCGCAATTGCGTGGACGCGATGGAGCGGCTGAGCACCGAGCTGCTGGATCTGGCCCGGATCGAGCCGGGAGCGTTGGAGCCGCAGCGCTGCCGCCTGGACCTGGCGCCGCTGCTCGACAATGTGCAGCGCACCTTCCACCCGGTGGCCCGCAGGCGCGGCCTGCGCCTGGTGGTGCGGCCCACCTCGCTGTGCGCGCAAAGCGATGCGCCGCTGCTGGCGCGGGTGCTCAACCACCTGGTGAGCAACGCGCTGTTCAATACCCGGCAAGGTGGGGTGCTGGTGGGCGCGCGCCGCGAAGGCGAGGGCGTGCGCATCGATATCTGCAACAGCGGCGCGGTAGCCGAGGCGGCGGGGCAGGGGGCGGAGATGGGCCTGGGCCAGGCCACCCTGTGCCACCTGGCCAGCCTGCTGGGCGCGCGCATCGCCCTGCGCACGGGGCAGGACAGCGGCATGACGGTATCGCTGCATTTCGCTGCCTGACCGTGCTCTTGCTTGGCCTCAGATCCAGCCGATGCGCTCGCGGATCTGTATCCCCGAAGCGCCCTTGAGCACGCCGATGTAGACCGAGCCCGCCACCGGGTTGGGATGGTCCTTGCCGTCGGCCTGGATGTTGTAGAGGGCGCCGCCCAGGTAGCCGAAGCGGGTGTTCTTGGTGGTGAATTTCGCGCGCAGGAAGCTCTCGTAGCCGCGCGCCTTCTCGCCGCGCCTGGCGCGCTCGTCGTTGTCTGCCTGCCATTCGTCGGCATGGGCGTTCTGGCTCTTGGCGGCGCGGAATTTCGCGATGTCGAGGTAGTCGCCGCCGCCGCTGCGGATGGTCACCGGGTAGTTCGCCTGCGGCCCGTTGATGCAGGGCGGCTTGCCGCCGGCGCTCTGGCAGAGCCAGACCTTGATGGCGCTGCCTTGGCGTTCGGCCACCCAATCGATGATCTGGATGTGCTGCCCGTCGGCCTTCATCACCACCGCCGGCTCCCAGTCGTGGAGCTCGGAAAACGACTGGATCGGCGTGAAATGGCGGGTGTAGTCGATGGGAAACAGGCCGGGGTAGGTGGGCAGCACGCCGGATTCGGCCAGGTAGGTGCCCACGAAGCCGATGCAGTCCTGGCCGAAGCACTTGTCGTCCACCATGGCCTGCAGGAAATCCTGCTTCTGGAAGTACTTGGCGAGTTGCGGCTCCTTCTGGAATTCGCCCTTGAGCCGGTTGATGACCGTCATGGCGGCGATGAAGTTGCGGATCGAGCCCTGGCCGGTGAAGACGCGCGGGAACTCCGGGTCCTGCATCAGCGCGGCCTCGTCCTTGCCCTTGGCGATCTTCTTCATGATGGCGTACAGCTGGCCGGCGTTCTTGTTGCCGCCATAGCTGCCGTTGGCGCACAGGTAGGCGCTCAGCGATACCTGGCCGCCGGGATAGCCCTGGTAGCCCGGCACGCGCAGGTCCATCAAGCGGTTGATGTAGTCGGAAGGAGAGAGGTCGACGATGGTGCTCATGCTTGCTCCCGCGGGGTGTGCCGGTCAGCGTTGTTGGTGCCTGCGCGCTGAGCCGCGGCTCAGCGGCTCAGCGGGTCTCGGTGCTGCGGGTGTCCCAGCCGAACTTGATGTCGCCGCCCATGCTGCCGTCGGGCTTCTGCGGCTTGTAGGCGAACTCGATATCGCCGTACGAGATCGACAGGTTCTCGTGCACTTCGCCGCCCTGCGCGGCGTTGATGTTCACGTCGGAGATGTAGACCTCCTTGAGCTTCACCGTCAGGAAGGTCTGCTGGCCTTCGCCCGACTTGGCCATGGTGAGCGTGGCGCTGTCGAAATGCTTGCCGTTGGCGCAGAACTTGGCCAGCGTGGGCGAGGCGCTGTCGTACTTCTTGGAGCAGCTGAGCATGCCCGGCGTGCCCTTGCCGACGGCCGAGCCGCTGCCCACGGTGCACGAGGCGTTGTGCACGCCCCAGCTCCAGTTGAACAGGGGGATCTCGTCCTTGTGGTCCTTGTGGGCGGATTCGCCCTTGACGCCGTCCAGTTTCAAATGGCAGTCGATGCTCATGTCGGTTCTCCTTGGTGGCCGGTGCAAGCGGCGGCCGGTTGATGATCCACAACGAAAAATGCGGCGGCGCGGGCGTTCATGCCGTCACTTGCCGCCCTTGGCCGACGGCAGCTTCGATACCAGCCGCAGCGACACGGTGAGGCCTTCGAGCTGGTAGTGCGGGCGCAGGAAGAACTTGGAGGTGTAGTAGCCCGGATTGCCCTCGACTTCCTCGACCACCACCTCGGCGGCGGCCAGCGGCTTCTGGGCCTTGGTGATTTCCGAGGAGTTGACCGGATCGCCGTCCACGTAGTTCATGATCCATTTGTTGAGCCAGCGCTGCATCTCCTCGCGCTCCTTGAAGCTGCCGATCTTGTCGCGCACGATGCACTTGAGGTAGTGCGCAAAGCGGTTGCAGGCGAACAGGTAGGGCAGGCGCGCGGCCAGGTTGGCGTTGGCCGTGGCATCGGGGTCGTCGTACTCGGCGGGCTTGTGCAGCGACTGGGCGCCGATGAAGGCGGCGAAGTCCGAGTTCTTGCGGTGGATCAGCGACAGCAGGCCCGCCTTGGACAGCTCGGCCTCGCGCCGGTCGCTGATCGCGATCTCGGTGGGGCATTTCTGGTCCACGCCGCCGTCGTCGCTCGGAAAGGTGTGCAGCGGCAGGTTCTCCACCGCGCCGCCCGATTCGATGCCGCGGATGCGCGAGCCCCAGCCATACAGCTTGTACGAGCGGTTGATGTTGGTGGCCATGGCGTAGGCCGCATTGGCCCAGGCGTACTTGCCGTGGTCGGCGCCGGAGACTTCCTCCTCGAAGTCGAACTCCTCCACCGGATTGGTCCTGGCCCCGTAGGGCGTGCGGGCCAGGAAGCGCGGCATGCACAGGCCCAGGTACTTGGAATCGTCCGATTCGCGCAGCGAGCGCCAGGCGGCATACTCGGGCGTGAGGAAGATCTTGGTCAGGTCGCGCGGGTTGGCCAGCTCCTGCCACGATTCCATCTGCATGAGGTTGGGGCTCGCGCCGGTGATGAAGGGCGCATGCGCCGAGGCCGCGATCTTGGCCATCTCGCCGAGCAGCTCCACATCGGGCGGACTCTGGTCGAAGTGGTAGTCGCCCACCAGCGCGCCGAAGGGCTCGCCGCCGAACTGGCCGTACTCCTGCTCATAGATCTTCTTGAACACCGGGCTCTGGTCCCAGGCGGCGCCCTTGAATTTCTTCAGCGTCTTGGCCAGGTCCTGCTTGGATATGTCCATGACCCGGATCTTCAGGTGCTCGTCGGTCTCGGTGTTGTTCACCATGTAGTGCAGGCCGCGCCAGGCGCTCTCCAGCTTCTGGTAGTCGGGGTGGTGGATGATCTGGTTGACCTGCTCGGTCAGCTTGGCGTCGATCGCGGCGACCATCGCCTGGATGGACTGCGTCACGTCCTTGCCGATGAGCCGGGTCTGCCCCAGCGCCTGCTGCGCCAGGGTCTGCACCGCTTGCTCGACCGCGCTCTTGGCCTCGTCGCTGCGCGGCTTGAACTCCTTTTGCAGCAGCGATGCGAAGTCGCTGCCGGCGTACTCCACGTCCTTGAGCGGGGTGGCCTGGGTCTGGGAAGAGGTGTCCATGGTGCGGTGCTCCTGACGGGGTTCTCTGGCCGCGCTCAGGCGGGGTTTTCGTCGCCGGCCGGGGCGGCGGGGGCCTTGCTGGCGGCAAGCGTCTGCAGCAGGGCGGGGTCTTCCAGCACCTTGGCCAGCAGTTCCTCGGCGCCGGTCTTGCCGTCCATGTAGGTGATCAGGTTGGCCAGCTGGCTGCGGGCCGCCAGCAGCTTGTTCAGCGCATCGACCTTGCGCGCCACCGCGGCGGGCGAGAAGTCGTCCATGCTCTCGAAAGTGAGCTCCACGCTCAGCTTGCCGTCGCCGGTGAGCATGTTGTCCACCTGGAAGGCGGCGCGCGGGCGGATGGCCTTCATGCGCGCGTCGAAATTGTCGACATCGACTTCCAGGAACTTGCGCTCGGCCACCGGCTCCAGCGGCTTCTCGGGCTTGCCCGACAGGTCGGCCAGCACGCCCATCACGAAGGGCAGCTGGATCTTCTTCTCGGCGCCATAGAGCTCGACGTCGTATTCGATCTGCACCCGCGGCGCGCGGTTGCGGGCAATGAACTTCTGGCTACTTTGGGGCATGGTGGACTCCGATGGCAAATGGGTGTCGGGCCGGTCAATCGGCCGCGCTGCGCGCGCCGGTGACCTGTTCAATCGTGCCCATGGCGTCGGGCGCGAGGTCGTGGATGATTTCCAGAAAGCTCACGCCGATGAGCTTCTTGGCGCGCTGTATCAGCAGCGGCGCGGGGTTGCCCGGCTCCGTCTGCTGCAGGAACTGGATCACCTGGTCCAGCAGCAGCAGCGCCTGCTGGCGGCTAGAGATCGCGCCCGCCGGCGCCGGGGCCGCGGTGCCGGGCGCGGCATTGGCGGCGCTGTCCGCCGCAACCGAGCCCGCGGCCGCATCGAGCGGGCCCAGCGTATCGCCCACGGCCTGGGCCAGCAGCTTGCCGATGGCGCGCAAGCGGGCGAAATCCACCGCGTCGCCCCGGCCCGTGTGCTGCGCCATGGCCTGCTGCAGGCGCTGCACTTGCCCGGCCACCGCAAGCATCGCCTGCGCGGCCGCGCCGTCGGTGCGCATAATCTCCTGCAGGCCGCCCTGGATCTGCGCCAGCGAATGGCTGCTCTGCGCCGAGTCCAGCGCATTGCGGGCGATCGCCACATCGCGCACGCGGATGGCGCCGATGCCGCGCGCCTCGCCGATCGCGGCCTCATACAGGTCGCGCACCACGAGGGCATCGTCCCACAGCGGCGCCAGTGCGTTCAGCCGCATGGTCGCATCATTGCCGTCGTCGGCATCGAGCGCGGGGTAGATCCCATCCCAGTAGCGCTCCAGCAGCGCGGCCAGCAGCTGCATGCCCTGGCAGAAGCCGCGCACGCCCTGCAGGCGCGTCAGCGCGCGCAGCAGCAGCACGGCGGGGCGCACATCCTTGCTGCGCAGCAGCAGCGCGGCGGCCTGTTCCTGCACCGCTGCCCAATCGGGCTCCACGGCCGGGATCAGCGTATCGCCGAACTGCTGCTCCGGCTTACGCTGTGCGGCCGATTCCAATGCGATGAAGGCCGCGTCATACTCCAGATCGTCACCGCAGGGCGATTCCGCGCTGACGGGCGCCAGCAGTGCATCGTTGAGATCGGTTGCGGGCATAGGGCGATTCATGCAAATGTGCTGTAGATATTCGAAGATGATCGATGGCGGGTCAATGCAACAAAGGAGATAGCCTTGAACACTCCCGACACCCCCCATTCAACCTATGGCCGCCGCTGCGTGCTGCTGTGGGCCGGCGCGCTGGGCACAGTACTGGGCGCCTCGGCAGGCATCGCGGGCTGCGGCTCCGTCCCGCCACCTCCGCCGCCGCCGACCCAGCTGAAGCTCACGCTGGCGGCGGCCGCGGATGTCAACCCGGACATGCGCGGCCGCGCTTCGCCGCTGCTGGTGCGCGTCTATGCGCTCAAGGCATCCAGCGCCTTCGAGGCCGCGGACTTCTTCGCGCTCTATGACAAAGACCAGCAGACGCTGGGCGCCGACCTGGTGCGCCGCGAGGAGCTGCTGCTGCGCCCGGGCGAAAGCCGGGCGCTGGAGCTGACGCTGCCCGACGAGGCCGCCGCCGTGGCCTTCTTTGCCGCCTACCGCGACATCGAGCATGCGCGCTGGCGCGACGTCGCCGCCATCCAGCCCCATAAGCAACAGGCGCTGACGCTGCGCCTCGCCGCGCGCCAGATGCAGCTGGCGCGCTAGGGCCGTGGGGCAGGGCGCCGCGCCGACCTATGGCATCCGGGGTATGCCGTTCGTCGGAATGCCATGCCTTGCTAGCGCTGCGAAACAAAGATAAGGTTGGATGCACCCATCAACCCGGCTGTCAACTGCGCATTTCTCATGAAAATCCTCGTGGCTGACGATCACTGGCTCATTCTCGAAGCGGTTCAGACCAAGTTGGCCGAACTCAGCGAGAAGGTGGAATTCGTGCTTGTCATGACCGCGCAGCAGTTGCAGGAGGCAGACCTGTCGGGCGTGGACGTGGCATTGCTCGATCTCGGCATCCCCGGAGCCCTGGGCTACTCGCACATCGATGCGCTGCGGCAGCGCTGCCCGGACCTGCCGATGATCGTGTTCTCGGGCTCCGAAGACCCGGCCGTGATGCGCGCGGTACTGCAGCGCGGCGTCCTGGGCTTCATCCCCAAGGCCTATTCCTCGAATGTGATGATTTCCGCGGTGCGCCTGGTGCTGGCCGGCGGCATCTACGTGCCGCCGATGATGCTGCCCGTGCTCTCGGCCGAGCTTGCCCCGGAGCCGTCCTTGTTCCGCGTGGCGCCGCCCGAGCCCGGCCGCTGCGCACCGCCCACGATGGAAAGCCTGCGCCAGGTGCTCACCGGCCGTCAGGTCGAGGTGCTGCAGCTGCTCTCGCAGGGCAAGCCCAACAAGCTGATCGGCCGCAGCCTCGGCATCAGCGAAGGCACGGTGAAGATCCACCTGGCGGCGATCTTCCGCGCCCTCAATGTCAAGAACCGCACCGAGGCGGTGGTCGCGGCCCAGGCGCTTACCAGCGAGTGATGTCAGCTCCGGCGCCGGCGGGCCAAGCCGAATATCGCGAGGATCGAAGACAGGCCGAGCAGGCCCCATGCGCCAAGCGCCGGCACGGGGGCTGCCGCCAATGCAGGCGAGGGCGGAAGCGGCTTGGCAACCACCGGGCCCGCGGCGCTGGTACAGACTTCGACCCCCTGTGTCTCGCCGGCGGCCGCCACCGGGGTCACGCAGAAATAGACATACATGCCGACATCATTGGCCGTCAGCGTGTATGAGAGCGTGGCAGTTGCGCCCCCCGTTGCCCCTTGCGAGACAGTATTGCCATCGCTGGAGTTGGCAATGGCGGGGTTGGCGCTGACAACGAACTTGTAGCTGCTTCCGGTGGCGCCAGCATCCTCGGCATCCGAGTCCGCGTCGGCGTATTGGTAGGCGCCGGAGACGGCCGAACCCTCGGTCAAAGTCCCGCTCAGCGATGGAATGGCCGTAGGCGCGGTATTGGGGATGAGCGGCACCAGGATCGCCGCGCCGCTATAGTCCGCCGCCTGGTTGGCATTGGTATAAACCATGTCATCGCCCGCCGCATCGAGCCGGTTCGCCCGGATGGCGAAGTCCGAAATGCCATCGGGATTGCTGATCCTGACCAGGGCCATCGCAGCATTGTTGAGAGAGCCGAAAGTCTTCCACGAGAGTGTGGAACTGTTGTTGTTGCTGAGCACAACGGATGCGCTGGCGTTGATGACTTCGAAAACGGTATTGGCCTGGGTCGAAGACCAGTTCCAGCGCGCATATTTCATGCCGGTATTGCTATTGCCGCCATCAGTGCCGCCTACATAGTAGATCAGCTCGGTCGGCAGGCGCGCAGCCGAAATCGCATATTCCGCGACCGTATCGGCGCCGCCAGGATATATCTGCCCATTGTCGACCCTGAACAAAGGGGTGGCGGGCAGTGCATACCCCACGCTGGAATACACCGGGTCCGCATAGTAGGTGCCGATGGCATTCGGTTGTGAAGAAACGGCACCAAAAGTGTTGATGCTGATGGCCCCGGCGCCAGATGCGGCAGACCACGAGTCGCTGGTGAGGCTGGGCGTATGGGTTGCCGCTTCGGGCCAGGTGACCAGCTCATAGTCATGCCCAGCTACCGTGACCACAGTCTGAGCCGCCGCCACCGCGTCAAGCAGGCTCATGGATGCAATGCTGAAAAGTTTGATTGGCAAGCACTTCATCTCATAAATTCCATTGATTAAAAGTAAATAATTGATAGTGTATGGTAAATTTAATTGAATTTAATTTCATCGCTCCGCAGGGCAGATAGCAATGAATACCAAAGAGCCGGAACGACAGAACCACGAAAGAGACGGTGTTAGAGGTGGAACCATTGGCCGACGACGGTGGTCGGCAGGTAGGTCATGTCCCAGCACCAGACTTGGCGGGCTCCGGTGGCCACGTGGGTGGTCGGCGGCCTGCCGGCCTGGGGCGGCTTCGCTCGACCGCGGTGCGCCGACGGCGGTCCTGCTTGGTCGCCTGCGGCCGGCTGGCACCCGTAAGGGCCGCAACAAAGTGGAGGAACTAGACAGGATTTCCGGTTTGCCAGTGCCATAGCCTTCTACCAGAACCGGCGAGAAAAGGCTGTGCAGGCGGCCGCTGAGAGGTCGCGTCTGGAGGCACGCGTGTCCAGCGACCAGAAGGATTTTTTCCAGCGTGCAGCCAACCTGACCGGGCGCACCCTGAGCGAGCTGGTCATCGACAGCACGCAAGAAGCCGCCGCGAAGATCGTGCAGGAGCACGAAATCATCCGCCTGAGCCGCGAGGAGCAGGTGGCGTTCGTGAGCGCGCTGCTCACGCCTTCTGAACCGGGGCCGCGCCTGCAAAAGGCTGTCCAAAGCTACCGTCAGAAGGTGGGGTTGTGATTGGCACTCATTCTTACGCTGGAGCACATCAGCCCGCTGACCAAGGCCCATGAGCGCAAGTCATTCGACTGCGGCCAGGAAGACCTAAATCGCTATCTGCGGGGGCAGGCGCGGCAGGACGCAGAAAAACGCGTGGCTGCGCCTTTCGTGCTCACGCAGCCGGGTGATCCCAAGGTGCTCGGTTTTTATACCCTTTCATCTTCCATCATTCCCGTCGATGAACTGCCGCCCGAGTTGATGAAGCGGTTGCCGCGCTACGGCCAGTTGCCCGTCACGCTGCTAGGGCGGCTGGCGGTGGATCGCTCCGCCGGAGGTCAGGGTGTCGGGGAATTCCTGCTGATCGATGCCCTGCGCCGTAGCCTCGAGGCAGCACAGCAGATCGCGGCCATGGCGGTGATCGTGGACGCAAAAAACGAGTGGGCCGAAAGCTTTTACCGGCATTTTGATTTTCAGCCGTTTCAGCAAACCTCGCTTCGGTTGTTCTTGCCCGTGACGCAGATTGCAAAGCTGTTTGTATAAATGCTGATCTCTATGGAACGTGGCAACGAGGAGGTCAGGCGCCACGCCGCCACGCTGTGCGACCGCCTGTCGCTGGCAGGATGCGCTGCGACTGGCTGCAGCCTTGGCGCCGCAGGTTTGCGTGGCTGATTGATGGATTAAAAATTAATCACTATGATTGAAATGCAATCAATGCTCAGTGTCGATGAGCATTTTTTGCGTTCCTGCGACGGAAGGCCCAAGTGGCTCAGTCTGCACATGCGTTGAGAAGCACACGCGGGGCACGGCCGCCACAACTGTGCCGACTCCAGCAAGATCAAGGGTTCGACATGACAGCAGCAACCAAAGTACTCACCGCTCACGTGCCGCTTTCGCTGGCTGACAAAGTTGATCAGATGGCCTCACGGCTAGAGCGTTCGCGTGGCTGGATCATGAAGCAGGCTCTTTCCGCCTGGATCTCCCAGGAAGAAGAGCGCGACCGTCTAACTCATGAAGCGCTTGCTGGTGTAGATGCCGGTGACGTCGTCGATCATCAGGCAGTGCAGGCGTGGGCGGAGAGCCTGGGTACTGACCAGCCACTACCGGTTCCGCGTTGATGGAACTGAAGTGGACCAGCAAGGCGCTCTCGGATTTGGCGCGCTTGTATGAATTTCTGGCTCCAGTGAACAAGCCCGCGGCCGCACGGGCGGTGCAGGCACTGACCAAGGCACCTACGATGCTGCTGACCAACCCGCGGATCGGTGAGCAACTGTTCCAGTTCGAACCACGTGAGGTGCGGCGAATTCTGGTTGACAGTACGAGGTTCGCTACGAAATCCAGGGTTCCGTTGTCTATGTGTTGAGACGGTGGCATACCCGGGAGGATCGTTGAAGTGGCTTGCGAAGAGGACGATCCTGTCCTCGGGAAGTTCTTGGAATTCCTGGCTACGAAAGCGATGATGACGCATACCGGGTGTTCTGCAAGCTGCTGCGCGTAGCCAATACTTGAAAGCTTAGCTGAGCGCGTCGCCCGCGAGACCGTGCAGTCGCGCTTCCTGCGCACGAGCCTCGGCCAGCAACAACTCCCAATCGCTTGGCGGGTGGCCGCTGGCCGGCAGGCTGTGGACGAATGGATCAAGCGCGCTGAAGTAGAGCTTGGCCTCATTTTTTTCGCAATATGCATTAGATACAATGTATATTATGTTAAGTTAAAAATGCACCATAAACTGAAGTCGCTGCCCCACCAAGACTCACCGCCCTCACGCGGGCTGGCGCCAGCGCTGGCTGTGCCTTGCCAGCCAGCAGCCAAGCAGATGGTACAACAGCGTCGCCGCGCAGCAGATGAGCGTGATCGACAGCGCCATCGCCGCCGCTGCGGCCGTATCGCCGGCTTCGTTGAGCTTGAGGATGGCGACCGCACCCAGGCGCGTTTCGGGCGACTGCAGCAAGACTACGGCCGAGATCGTGGTCATTGCTGCGACGAAATAGCCGCGCGAGACCTCGAGCAGCGCGGGCAAGCACATGGGCAGGGTCACGCGGCGCAGCGTCACATGCAAAGGCACCCCGAGCGAGGTGCTCACCGCATCGAAGGCGCCATCGTTGGACTTGAGCGCGCTCGCCATTGCCATGTAGCCGCTGGCGTAGTAATGCACCACGGTGCACAGCACCATCAGGGCCATGCTCTTGTGCCGCCCGTCGAGCGGATTGCCTGGCGCGTTGAAAAGATAGATATAGCCCAGGCCGAGCACCAGCCCGGGCACTGCCATGGGCAGCCCGGCCAAAAGGCGTAGCGCTGGGCGCAGCCAGGCCTGGCCCTGGGTCCTTTCAAGCAGGTAGGCGCCGGCAAAGACGAGCACCGGCCCGGCGATGGCCGCACTGGCGGCCAGCTTGAGGCTATTGACGATGGCGGCTGGCTCGTATGGCCAGAGATATGGCCAGAAACTTTCCAGCGATGCGAACACCACCGTGCCGAACATGGCCAGCACCAGCGCCGAGAGCAGCCCGCATCCCAGCAGCGCGATACGGTCGCGCAGCGCATGCGGGCGCGGCTGCAGCGCAGCCGGCTTGGCCGCCAGGGCCTCGGATTGGCGCTGTTGCGCCCGCCTGCCGATCACGAAAGTGAGCATGGCCGGTGCCAGCAGCAGCAGTGCGGCGGCGCTGCCGCGCGGCAAGTCCTGCGGGCCGATCACCAGCTTGTACACCTCGGTGGACAGCATGCTGAAGTTGCCGGCAATTACCGTGGGAATGCCGAAATCGGTGATGGCCAGCGTGAACACCGCCAGCGCCGCCGAGACCAGGCCGAAGCGTGCCGCGGGCAATGTCACCGTCCAGAACTGGCGCACCGGGCCGGCGCCAAGCGCGCCGGCGGCCTCGTACAGGCGCTGATCGCCCACGGCCAGCGCGGTGGCCAGGATCATCAGTGCAGGCGGAAAAGTGGCAAAGCACAGGGCCAGCACCACGCCCGGCGCGCCGTAGATGCTGGCAAAACCCAGCGATTGCCACGATGCCTGGAGCAAGCCCGGGTTGCCAAACCAGTAGATCATCGAAATGGCCGGCAGCAGCGACGGCGCCAGCAGCGGCAGCAGGCCGATCGCGCGCAGCAGCCCCCTGCTCGCCATGCGGGTGCGGGTGAGCGCACAAGCGAAGCCGAAGGCCAGCGGAATCACGATGGCTGTGACCAGCAGCGACACCCAGGTGCTATGCCACAGGCTGGCCAGCAGCGAGGGGGCGCGCAGGTAGGCGAAGCCTTGCCCATGGAGTAGCGCGAATGTACGGGTCAGCAACGTCAGCAGCGGCGCCAACAGGCCCGCGGCCAGCAATGCGGCCGCCAGCAGCAGCGCCGCCTGGAGCAGGCGGTCAGCGGGCGGAGGCCGCAGCTGCGCCATCCTGTGCGCCGGCTGCCGTACCCCGGCCTGCGCTTGTTCGAATGAAGTGCTCACGAAAGCTACCTGGATGCCTGCGCCGCGGTCTGGCCTTGGCTACGGCCTGGAAGATGTTGCAAATATCTTGAGCTGCTGGCTTTGGATGCAAAACTGCAGCCAGCGGCCGGGCTGGATGTCGAGCTGCAGCCAGGTGGCTGTCGAGAGCTGCAGCTGCAGCCGGCGCCCGGGCAGGCGCGGGGCCTCCGCATGGGCCACACAGTGCGAGCCCAGGAACTCCATTTGCTCCACCACCCCGCTCCAAGCGTGGGCGCCCTCTTCGCCCGGCGGCATGCCCGCCACCGGCATGGCCGTGCAGTTGAGGATGCGGCAATCCTCGGGGCGCAAATAGGCCGCCACCTCCTGGCCCGCGCGCAGCTGGCCGGCCTGCGGGCAAAACAAGCGCTGGCCCGCCAGCAATACGGTGCCGTCGCCGCCGGCAATGGCGGGCAGGCGGTTGGCCTTGCCGATGAACTCGGCCACGAAGGGCGTGGCGGGCCGCAGGTAGACCTCCATCGGCGTGCCCACCTGCTCGATGGTGCCATGGTTCATCACCACCACACGGTCGGCCATGGACAGCGCTTCCTCCTGGTTGTGCGTGGCCATGATGGTGGTCACATACAGGCGCTGCTGCAGCGCGCGGATCTCGTGGCGCAACTGCACGCGCACCGAGGCATCGGGCGCGGACAAAGGCTCGTCCAGCAGCAGCAGGCCAGGCGACATGGCCAGCGCGCGGGCCAATGCCACGCGCTGCTGCTGCCCGCGGGGCAGCTGCGCCGGATACTTGTCGCCACTGCCGCCCAGGCCCATGGTGTCGAGCAGGCTTTGCACCTTGGCCTCGACCCGGGCACGCGGCTGGCGCTGGCTGATCAGGCCGTAGGCCACGTTGTCGGCCACGCTGAGGCTGGGAAACAGCGCACAGGGCTGGAGCACGATGCCATGGTCGCGCTGCGCCGCAGGCAGGCGCGAGATCTCGCGGCCGTCTTGCCAGATCTCGCCATTGCTTTGCGCCTCCAGCCCCGCAATCACGCGCAGCAAAGTGGTCTTGCCGCAGCCCGAGGGCCCGAGAAGGCAGACGAACTCGCCGCGCCGGATGTCGAGGTCAATGCTCTGGAGTGCGGTAATGGCGCCAAACTGCTTGCGCAGCTGGTGCAGGCGCAGGTAAGGCGCCCCACCCGCCTCTGGGGCGCCGGTACGCGTATCCACCCCGGCAGTCGGCTCGCGCTGTACCCGTTGCGCGAGCAAAGCGGCCCGGGTCTTGCGGTTCAACATTCGAAATCCTTGCGTCAACAATCGGGCGCAAGTATCTGAATGCGGAGTGACGGCGATGTGACGATTCAGTGCCTGCGCAGTGACTTGCGCCTGGGGCGCTGCACAGCGGCAGAGCCGATGCCGGACCGCCTCACCTGCCTCGCTTCGGCATCGGCATCGGCCTGCTGCTGCAAGCGCCCCACTTGCTGCTGCAGCAATTCGATGCGCGCCGCATCGGCCTCGCCCTGTGCCGCATGCAGCGCCTGTGCGTCATGCAGCTGCCGCGCCTGGGTGTCCGCCAGCGCCTGCAAGCGCTCGCCCTGCGCCTGCAACTCCACCCGTTCGCGCTGCCACAGCGCCTGCTGCTGCAGGTGCTGCTCCTGCTCTTGCCGCTGCGCCTGCAGCAGCTGCTTGACCTCCTGGCGCGCGCGGTCCAGCTCCTGCAGGTGGTGGCGGTTCTGTACATCCATCTGTTGCTGTTGGGCCCGCAGTTCGGCCGCGTGTTTTTCGCGCGCCTCGTCCCAGGCGCGGCGGGTGATCAGCACCTCGCGCTCCAGTTGCTGGGCGCGCTCGGCCTGCCGGCTGAGGGTTGCATCCTTGTGCGCGGCGGCGGCTTCCAGCTCTGTAATGCGCACCCCCTGCAGCCGGGCCTGGGCATGGGCCGATGCCAGGGCCTGCTCCAGCGCCGGCCGCTGCTGCTCGAAGGCTTCGCGCTCGGCCTGCAGCGCGGCCTGCTCCTGGGCGAGCTGGCTTTCGCGCGCCTGCAATGCAGCCAGCTGCGCCTGCAGTGCCAGCTGCGCCGCCTCGCCGGCCTGCTCCAGCGCGCCTTGCCACAGCGTTTGCATGGCCTGGCGCAAGGGCTCGGGCAGCGATGCATCCACTGCCGCGCCCTCCCCTGCCGGCGCCCGTGGCGCGGCCGCCACGCCGCGCTCTACCCCGGCCGCCGTGCGCAGCCGCGGCCCGAGCGTGGCGAACCATTCCTCCAGCATCGGGCTGACGGTATTGGGCGAGCCCCGGCCCAGCTTCAGGCGCACCCGCTCGATGGTCGGGCGCTTGCCCTCTTGCAGCAGCGCATCGGCCGCCTGCCACACCTCGTCGCGCTGAACACCGCGCGTGCTACGCAAAATGCCGTTCATTTGCTATCCTTCAGGCAATTAGCTTCGATAAGTGATATTTATCGAAGTTAAATTTGTGTATTGCGTAATATTTTATACGTCATATGTATGAAATTCAACAATTAAATTTCGTATCCAGTGATTTGCCGCATTTGGGCGCCTCTGCGCCAGCTGGCGTGGCCGAACTCGACGCTGGCGGGGCGCAGGCCCTGGCCGCGCTGCTGGCCGAAGGCGAATCGCCCCATACCGTCAGCAGCTACCATGCGGCGCTGCGCTATTGGCATGCCTGGGTGCGGCTGCGCTACCGGCAGGCGCTGGCCCTGCCCTTGCCGGTGGCGGTGGTGCTGCAGTTTGTGGTGGACCATGTGCAGCACCGGGCGGAGTCGGGCCTGCAGCAGGCCTTGCCGCCCGAGATCGATGCGGCGCTGGTGGCCTGCGGCGCCAAGGGCAAGCCGGGGCCGCTGGCGCTCAATACGGTGATCCACCGGCTGGCGGTGCTGTCCAAGCTGCACCAGGTGCGGCAGCTGCCCAACCCCTGCCAGGACGAGCAGGTACGCCATGCGCTGACGATGGCGCGCAAGGCCTATGCGCGCCGCGGCGAGCGGGCGCAGAAGAAGGCCGCCCTCACCCGCGCGCCGCTGGAGTTGCTGCTGGCCACCTGCGACGACAGCCTGATCGGCCGGCGCGACCGCGCGCTGCTGCTATTTGCCTGGGCGAGCGGCGGCCGGCGCCGCTCCGAGGTGGCGCAGGCCCGCGTGGAGCAGCTGCATCCGATCGCTCCCGGCCAGTACCTGTATGAGTTGAGCCATTCCAAGACCAACCAGAGCGGCCGCGACCTGCCGGAAAACCGCAAGCCCATCGTCGGCGTGGCCGGCCAGGCGCTGCAGGCCTGGCTGGCGGCGGCGGGCATCGCCAGCGGCGCGATCTTTCGCAGGGTCTACAAGGGCGGGCGTGTGGGGAGCGAGGCGCTGAGCGACATGTCGGTGTCGGCCATCGTCAAGCAGCGCTGCGCGCTGGCGGAGGTGGAGGGGGATTTTTCAGCGCATTCGCTGCGCTCGGGCTTTGTGACCGAAGCCGGGCGCCAGAGCATGCCGCTGGCCGATACCATGGCCTTGACCGGCCACCGAAGCGTGCAGTCGGTGCTGGGCTATTTCCGCGCCGAAGCGCCGCTGCAAAACCCCGCGGCCCGGCTGCTGGAGGGCGAATAGCGGGCCCGCTCTAGCCCAGCAGGTGCTCGACGACGCGCTCCAGCATCTGCTGCGCGCTACCGACCTCGACCGCGCCGGGCAGCGAAAGCTGGCCGTGCAGTACGAACAGCGGGCGCTCCCATTTCAGGCCCAGCGCCATCTCGGAAAGCGTTCCCAGGTTGTAGCCCACCGCCACCAGGCACACGGCGCTGCGGGCGATCAGCGCGTTGCGCATCTCGCCCATGCCGGTGGGCAACACGACGCCCAGGTAGGGATTGGCATTGCGCTCGTCCTCCTCCGGCAGGATGCCGATGGCCAGCCCGCCGGCCTCGGCCGCGCCCTGCGAGGCCGCGGCCATGACGCCGCCGCGCCCGCCGCAGACGATGGCCATGCCAGCGGCCGCCAGCGCCCGGCCGATCAGGCGCGCGTCGGCATAGACCTGCCCATCGGCATCGCCAGGCCCGATCACGCCCACCGGCCGGCGGTGGCGCGCCGGGCTGCGCTGGCGCCAGGCCAGTTGCTGCAGCGCCGCGGTCAACTCCGGCGACAGGCCAAGCGCCTCAATGTGATCCTGCGGCATGGCGTTCGCGTTGGCGTGCAATCGCATCTCCTAATCCCATGACGATGACGCACAGCGCCATCAGAAGCAATGACAGGGCGGATGCGACGCTCAGGTCCGATCCGCCGTCGCTGACCTGCGCGAACAGCATCAGCGGAAGAATGTTCAGCTGCGTGCCCACCAGGGCCAGCGCGGTACCGTAGGTGCCCATGGCGATGGCCGCCACCAGGCAGGCGTTGGACAGCACCGAGGGCGCGACCTCGGCCACCACCGTGTCGCAAAACGCGCGCCAGCGCGTGGCCCCCAACGTGCGCGCCGCCAGCATGGGCCGCAGGTCGAGGTTGGCGAACACCGGGTACAGCGACAGCGCCACCCGTGGCACCAGGTAGTAGGCATAGGCGCAGCCCAGGCCGACCGCGCCATAGATCCAGCTGCCGACGGTGGCGCCATCGAAGCCCAGCGCGACCAGGATCTGGGTGACGAATCCCGAGCGCCCGAAGGCCAGGATGAAGCCATAGGCGATCACCAGGCCCGAGAACGCCAGCGGCAGCCCGAGCAGCGTCATCATCCAGCGGCGGCGCTGCTGCGGCTGGCGCGCCAGCTCGATCGCGACCACCGTGCCCACCAGCGCCGAGAGCGCGCCAGCGGTCAGCCCGAGCACCAGGGTATTCGCAAAGGCCTGGCCCAGCAGCGGATTGGCCCACAGGCGGGCAAAGGCGCTGCCGCCGTCCACCATGGCCTCGGGCACCAGCGCTGCCAGCGGCAGCGCGAAAAACAGCGCCATGAAGCACCAGGCGGGCCAGGCGCCAAAGCGGCGGATCCAGCCGCTCATGGGCGGCCCAGCGTGGCCTGCGCCCAGAGCTGGTCGATCTCGGCCTTCTTGGCTGAAGCCTTGATGACATCCAGCGGCTTGATCTGCGCCGCGGCGGGCAGCTTGCCGGCCACGTCCGCCGGCAGCTTGACGCCCGGCACCGCGGGGCGCACGAAGCCCTTGGCAAAGAGCTGCTGGCCGATCTCGCTCATGATGAAGTTCAGCCACAGCTTGCCCGCGTTCGGGTTGGGGCCGTTTTTCACCAGGCTGATGGCGTACGGCGCGGCCACGCTGGCCTCCTTGGGGATGACGACCTCGCAGGCGTCGCCCATGCCGTCCAGGTACTTGGCCTTGAGGCCGTCGTTCTCGTAGCCGATCCAGATCGGGATTTCACCCTTGATGAACTTGGCGTACGGCGTGGTGCCCTCCACGCGCTGCACATTGCCGGCGGCATGCAGCCTGCCCAGGTAGTCGGTGCCGGGCTTGACGTTGTCCACGCTGCCGCCGTTGCCGTAGGCTGCGGCCAGCGTCAGCACCTGGCCCACGCCGGAGCTGCGGGGGTCCAGGTAGGTCACGCTGTTCTTGTACTCGGGCTTGAGCAGATCGGCCCAGCTCGAAGGCACATTCTTCACCAGCTTCTTGTTCACGAGGAAGGCGATGTTCAGCGTGTGGATGGTGAACCAGCGCCCCTCGGCCTCGCGGAACACCTCGGGCAGTTCATTGAAATGGATGGGCTTGAATGGCGCCACCACATCCTTTTTCGCGGCATCCACTGCCGAGGCCGCGAAGTAGTAGGCGGTGTCGGCCTGGGGCCGGCGGCGCATCTTCTCCAGCGCCACCACCGTGGCGGCCGAGCCCAGGTCGTTGTAGCTCAGCTCGACGTCGGGGTAGCGCTTCTTGAACTCGGCGAACAGCGCCTTCCAGTTGGCCCATTCCGGGCCGGTGTCGAAAGACACGCAAAAACCCTCTTTCCTGGCTTTTTCATAGAGGGCTTTTTCCCCTGCATAGAGTTCCGCGCCCTCTTGCGCCCAGGCACTGCGCTGGGCGAGCACGGCCAGCGGCAAGGCGCCTGCGGTCTGGATGAGATGTCGGCGTTGCATATCGGTTTCCCTTCGCTGAAAAGTGTGGTGTCGAATAGGTGTGCTGCGCTCACGCGTCCAGCAGGCGGATATGTTCGGGTGCAATTGCAATGGCCTGGCGCGCAGGCTGCCGGCCTTCGCCCAGGAAGGCACGCGGAGCGCCCGCCACCTCGAAGTCGTAGCGCGTGAGCGATCCCAGGTAGCGGCAGGCGCCACTGCGGCCTGGCAGCGTATTGGGCCGCCCAGGCTGCGGGTCGGGCTCGATGTGCTCGGGCCGGATCAGCGCATGCACGGCCTGCCCGCGGCGGTACGCCCCCGTGGGCACCGACAGCTCGGCAAAGCCGAAATCCACCCGGTCGCTGGCGGCCACCCGCCCTTGCAGCAGCGTGGACAGGCCCACGAACTCCGCCACCGCGCGGCAGTTCGGGCTTTCGTAGATGTCCTGCGGCGTGGCGATCTGCAGCAGCCGGCCGTCTTTCAGCACCGCCACCCGGTCGGCCATGGCCAGCGCCTCTTCCTGGTCGTGGGTGACCAGCAGCGTGGTGGCGCCGAACTGCCGCTGCAAAGCACGGATCTGGTCGCGCAGATGGCCGCGCACGCTGGCATCCAGCGCCGACAGCGGCTCGTCCAGCAGCAGCGCCCGCGGATCGATGGCCAGCGCGCGCGCCAGGGCCACCCGCTGCTGCTGCCCGCCCGAAAGCTGATGGATGCCGCGCTGCGCGAAGTCCGACAGGCCCACCACCTCCAGCAGCTGCGCGGCCCGCGCATGCCGCTGCGCCGCCGGCATCTTGCGCAGCGCCAGCCCGTAGGCCACGTTGTCGCGCACCGACAGGTGCGGAAACAGCGCATAGCTCTGGAACACCATGCCGATGCCGCGCTGGTGCACCGGCGTGCCCGCCAGGTCCTGGCCGGCCAGCGCGATACGGCCCTGGTAGCCGGTCTCCAGGCCGGCTACCAGCTTGAGCAGCGTGGACTTGCCCGAGCCGCTGGGGCCGATCACCGCCACCAGCTCGCCCTGGCCGATATCGAAGGACACCTCGTGCAGCCCTTGCTGGCTGCCGGGGTAGCGGTAACTGACGTGCTCGAAAGTCAGGCTCATGGGGATTTGCGCAAAAGAGAGGAAGACAGCAGCGCCGCCAGGCTGGCCAGCACCAGCAGGATCACCGTGGCGGCGCAGGCAAAGCCGGTGGCGCCATAGAAGGCCTGCAGCAGTACCACCGGATAGGTGCGGTTCTGGAAACCGACCAGCAGGTTGGAGAGGTTGAACTCGCCGATGGACAACGCCGCCACCATCACCAGCCCCGACAGCATGCTCTGGCGCAGGCTGGGCAGCACGATGCCGTAAAAGCGCTGCCATTCGCCGGCGCCCAGCGTGGCGGCCGCCTGCTCCAGCCGCTCGATGCCGAGGTGGCGCAGGTCGGTGAGCAAGGCATTGGTGAGATAAGGCAGCGTGGCGATCACATGCGCGGCAATCAGCAGCGGCGTGCTGCCCAGCCAGGGCAGCGCGTCGGTGTTGAAGACGACCATGTAGCCGAAAGCCAGCGTGATCGCCGGCACAGCCACCGGCATGGCGCTCACGATGCGGGCCGCGAAGGCCCGGCCCCGCAGCGCGCTCTGGTGCAGCGAATAGGCCAGCGGCAGGGCCAGCAGCGCATTGATCGCGCAGGCCGACAGCGCCACCACCAGGCTGGAGGCGAAACCCCTGCGAAACGACGGATCACTCCATAAATCCGCGTACCACTGCCCGGTGAGCCCCGAGGGCAGCAGCGTGTTGGTCCAGTTCTGCCCGAAACTGCCCAGGGCAAGCAATGCCATGGGCAGCAGCAGGTACAGACCGTAGACGATGGCAATGCCTCGAACCATCTTGTCTCCTGAGACTGATACTTTCCTTTTAAGACAGGCTTAGTGTAGCAATCGCAGGCAAAATGAATATGGCCATACGATGACAAAACGCCCTATTCGTTGAATTAATGGAAAGTGTTTGGCATACTTTTCATCAACAGACCCAAGCGCCGAACCAAGCCGAGAAGCATGAAACGCGACTGCCCCACCATCCAGGAACTGCTGGCGCTCGACGCGGTGGCCCGCCACTCCAGCCTGACCCAGGCCGCCGCCGCGCTGTGCGTGACGACCAGCGCGGTCAGCAAGCAGATTGCTTCGCTGGAGGGCTTTCTGGGCGTGGCCCTGCTGCAGAAAGCGGGCCGCGGGGTGCAGCTGACGCCGGTAGGACGCACCTACTGGCTCAAGACCACCGCCAGCCTGCGCGCGCTCGAAACCGCCACCTACGAAGTGCGTGCCGGCGCGGATGGCAATGCGACGCTCATGCTCAGCTGCGTGCCGACCTTCTTCACCCGCTGGCTCATCCCCCGCCTGCCGCAGTTCCGCCAGGCGCATCCCCGCGTTACGCTGAGCTTCAGCCGCCACCTGGCGCCGCTGGAGAACCTGCCGGCGCATGTCGATGCCGCCATCCGCTACAACCCGGCGGAATACCCCGGCGTGGTCAACGAGTACATCGCTGGCCGCGAGTTCGTGGTGATCGCCTCGGCCGCGCTGATGCAGGGCGGCCACAGGATACGGGAGCCAGCCGGCGTGCTGGCGCACACGCTGCTGCACCACGAAGAAGCCCAGCTCGCCTGGTCGCAGTGGGCCGTGGCCCATGGCATCGGCGGCCAGCCGCTGATCACCGGCCCGCGGTTTGCCCAGTACTCGGCCCTGATCCAGGCCGTGCGCTGCGGCCTGGGGATTGCCTTCGTTCCCCTGCTGCTGGTGGAAGACGAGCTCGCCGACGGAACCCTGATCACCCCATTTGGCGGGGCGACCTCCGTAGAGCACGGGCACTACCTGTGCTACCGCCCCGACCGCATGCATTTTCCGGCCTTCGTGCAGCTGCGCGAGTGGCTGCTGCGCGAGGGCGGGGGACCGGGCCAGAGCGATTGAGGGCTGCAGACACGCCTGCACGAGCCCCCTGCACTACGCATGAACCGGCTGCGCCACCAGCCGCACGCCCAGTGCGCCGCATACCCGCCGAATGGTGTCGAAGCGCGGCTGGCTGCCTGGGCGCAGCGCCTTGTAGAGCGCTTCCCGCGTCAAGCCACTGGCATGCGCAATGTCGCTCATGCCACGGGCCCGGGCAATCACGCCGAGGGCATGCGCCAGCTCTGCCAGATCTTCTTCCTCCAGCACCAACGTAAGGTAGGCCGCAACATCTTCTTCTGTCTTCAGGTGCTCTGCCATATCAAAGCTTGGCAGATCTGCAACTTTGATCTTCTTGGTCATCGCTATCAATCCTCCAGGGATGCAGTTTGGCCAGACGAATGCGTGTCATGGTGTCGCGCAGGCTGTCAAACCAAGCATCGAATTGCGGGGTGCGCTTGACCGTGAGCATGCACTGATTGTAATCGATCGTTCACATGCTTTGTAAGCGCAGGCCAATCGATGCCGCCAGCGCCGACTAGAATCATTGCGCACTCCGTGCCCTGATGCCCAGCCCGCTTCCACGCGCGTGGCATCTGTCCCATGCATTCAAGGCTCAGAAACGATATCCATAAAATCAACAAGATATGCCATCCATGAAAATTGCCACCTGGAACATCAATTCATTGTCGGTCCGCCTGCCCCAGGTGCTGGACTGGCTGGCGGCCAATCCGGTCGATGTGCTGGCGCTGCAGGAGCTCAAGCTCACCGACGACAAGTTTCCGCACGACGCCTTCGCCCAGGCCGGCTACCACGCGGTGGCCCATGGGCAGAAGACCTACAACGGCGTGGCCCTGCTGTCGCGCGAGCCCGCGGCCGAGGTGGTACGCAATATTCCCGGCTTCGACGACGAGCAGGCCCGGGTGATCGCCGCCACCGTGCCCAGCGCGGCCGGGCCGCTGCGGGTCATCAATGGCTATTTCGTCAACGGGCAAGAGCCCGGCTCGGAAAAGTTCGCCTACAAGATGCGCTGGCTGGATGCGCTGGCCGCCTGGCTGCGGCAGGAGCTGGCCGGCAACCCGCGACTGGTGCTGGTGGGCGATTTCAACGTCGCGCCGGAAGACCGCGACTCCTACGACCCCGAGGGCCTGCGCGAGACCATCCACCACACGACCGAGGAGCGCAACCACTTCAAGGCGCTGCTGGCGCTGGGTCTGCACGATGCCTACCGCATGTTCGAGCAGCCGGAGAAAAGCTTCAGCTGGTGGGACTACCGCATGCTGGGCTTTCAGAAGAATCGCGGCCTGCGCATCGACCATGTGCTGGTCAGCGATGCGCTGCGCGGCATGGTGTCGGCCTGCAGCATCGACCGCGTGCCGCGCAAGAACAAGCAGCCCAGCGACCACGCACCGGTGGTAGTGGAGCTGGGCTGATAAAAAGTGAGCTGCTAGCGCTTTACCTGTATGGTTTTCAAATACTTTTCATATTGAAAACAAGCAATGGAAAGCGCTAGCAGCTATATTTTTATGGCTACCAGATCTGCCGCACGATCAGCACCAGGCCCGAGGCGATCGCGAAGACCTGCACGAAGATGCGCAGAAAGCGCGCGTTGATGCGGTAGTGCACCAGGCGGCTGGCCAGCGCGCCCAGCACCAGCGCGGGCAGCAGGTACAGCGTGGCCATGAGTTGCGGGCCCTGGATATGGCCGGTGGCCAGCAGCGTGGCCAGCGACATCAACTCGCCCACCAGGAAGCAAAAGGCCAGCGTGGCGCGCATGGTGGCCGGCGGCTGATGCTGGTAGACCAGGGCCAGCGGCGGCCCGCCGATGCCGGTGGCGGTCTCCGTCACGCCGGTGATGAGGCCAGCCGTCGCGAAGGCGCTGCGGCCCGGCGAGAAGGCCGGCATCACCAGCGTCGCCAGCGAGGCGGCAATCGTGGACAGGCCCACAAACCAGGCCAGGTGGCCCGCGCTCAGCGCAGCCAGCACCCACAGCCCGCCGCCGGTACCCAGCACCCGGCCAGCGGTGATCCAGTTGGCCCCGGGCCAGTCGATGGCGCTGCGCTCGCGCCACAGCACGTACAGGTTCAGCGGCAGCATCAGCACCAGCACGCACACCGGCAGCAGCTCCGGCAGCACCAGCCCGATCACCGGCGCGGTGATGAGCGCAAAGCCCATGCCGGTGGCGCCTTGCACAAAGGCGGCGCCCAGCACCACCAGCGAGAGCAGCAGCAGATGGCTCGCGGTCACGCGGCCTCCCCTGCCGGCACGCGGTGCAGGCGGCGGTGCTCGGCCGCCGGGAGGTGCAGGCGCTGGATGGGCGCCAGCAGCGCCCGGGCCGGGTCTGCGCAGGAGGATTCAGTGGATGGTTTCATAGTGCGGTGGGCGCCTGCCCTGCGGCGGCGGCCTGGTGGTGATTGTGGCGCGAAGGCAGGTGATGGAACACGATATTGAGCACGATGGCGGTGAGCGAGCCCATCGCCACGCCATTGGCCGGCACCATCATGAAGGGCAGCTTCGCGCCCAGCTTCCACGGCCCCAGCGACTGCAGCAGCGAACCCAGCCCGCACAGCAGGAAGGCGGCGCTGATCAAGTTCACCGTCAGCGCCGCTGGCAGATCCAGCGCCTTGGCCACCAGAAACACCGAGGTGATCGGCACCGCCGCCATCACCAGCACATGCTGCAGGCCGAACAGCAGCATCTGCGACCAGGGCAGCACGGCATCCACAGGCGCTTGCTCTCGGGACATGGTTGCTTCCTCCAAAATTCGTGCCCAAAACGATTTGGGAAAGGGTTCAAAAAAACCGCCGGCAGGCGGGGTGTATATTTTTCAACATCCAGGTTTCCCAAAACGATTTGGGTGACGGGCACAATTGAAGCATCAAACCTTGGAAAGATCAATGCCTGATTTTCCCCAGCGCGTCACCATCAAGGACGTGGCCCGTGAAGCCGGCGTCTCGCCCACCACCGTGTCGCACGCGCTCAATGCACGCGGCCAGGTGGATGCCCAGACCCGCGCCCGCGTGCAGCAGGCCGCGCTCAGGCTCGGCTACCGGCCCAACCGCCACGCCCAGCGGCTGCGCACCGGCGAGGCGCACATGATCGTGCTGCTGTCGTCGATGCCGTTCGCGGTGGCGGGCGGGCCGTCGCGCCTGGGCTTCATGATGGAAGTGGCCGCCGTCGCCGCCGCCGCCGCGCTGGACCGCGGCCTGGCCCTGGTGCTGGCGCCGCCGATGGAAAACGGCACCGTGGCGCTGGAGCTGCTGGAGGTGGATGGCGCCCTGGTGATCGAGCCATTGGCCGACGATGCCAACCTCGCCTACCTGCAGCGCCGCGGCCTGCCGGTGGTGACGATCGGCCGGCCTGGCAGCCAGCCCGAGGCCGTGCCCTACGTGGATATCCACTCCACCCACACCACGCAGTTGCTTCTCGACCACCTGCATGCCCAGGGCGCGCGCCGGATCGCGATGATCCTGGGCACCGAACAGCGCAACTCCTACGCGGAGGCAAGCGCCTGCTACGAGCGCTTCGTGAGCCAGCATGGCCTGCCCCGCCTGCTCGCGGTGGCCGACGAGGCCCAGGGCGAGGCCGGCGGCGAGCAAGCGGCCCATGCGCTGCTGGCCGCTCATCCGGATATCGACGCGCTGTGCGTACCCATCGATGCGTTCGCGGTCGGCGCGGTGAAGGCCTTGCATGCGCTGGGCCGGCGCATACCGCAGGACGTGATGGTCGCCACCCGCTACGACGGCATCCGTGCGCGCAGCTGCGAGCCGCCGCTGACGGCCGTGAACCTGCACCTGGACGAGGTCGCCCACCAGGCCATCGCCCTGCTCTTCGACCACCTGCGCGGCGAGACCGCCCAGGTGGCCGTGCCCGGCCCGCTGGCCGAACTGGTGGTGCGCGAGTCGTCGAACCGCGCCGAGCTGGCGCGCTGACGGTGGGTAAAGCCCTACTCGTCAAACAGGTCGGCATGCGAGCCGGTGCGCACAAAATTGATGGCATTGCCTTCAACCTGGTAGATCAGCAGGAAATCGCCGCCGATATGGCATTCCCGGTGGTCTGCCCATTCACCCTTGAGGGCATGGTCAAGCCACTCCGGCCCAAGCGGGGCATCTGCGGCAATGAGCAATAGCATCGCCTCCTTGAGCCGCGTCATGTCATACCGGCCAGAGTGCGACAGGCGCTCCCAATCCTTGCGGAAGCTCTTGCAGTAGTCTGCGGCACGGGGCAGACCGGCACGCTTACTGCGGGCGGTCTTTTTCAAGGGCATCGAACAGAGCCTCGGCCGAAGCAAAGCGCCGCTTGCGCGCAGCCATCATTGCGCGTGATTCTTCTATCGCGGCGCGGGTTTCGGCGTTGGGCACCTTGAGTTCCAGCGGAAATGCCTGCTCGGCCACCACACGGTGCAGGAACAGGCGCACTGCGTCAGACATCGACAACCCCATCGCGTCAAGCGCCTGGGTGGCTTGGGCCTTGATGCTGTCGTCGACGCGGACATGCAGCATGGAAGTGCGTACCGGCATGGTCAATGCTCCTGGGCGGGGTTGATTTCTGTATCTCATTTGAGATTCTAGCAAAACCAGCTCGCTGCCCTGACCCCGCGTCGGGGCGGTCGTCACCGCTGGCCAGCGCGCTCGAACAGCGTGCGCGCCAGCTCCCGGTGGCGGCCCAGCACCAGCGCCAGGTCGGCGGTGAGCAGGCTGCCGCCCTGCACCACCACGCGGCCGTTGATGACGCTGGTGTCCACCTGCGTGGGCGTGCAGAACACCAGCGCGGCCACCGGGTCGTGGCCGGCGCCGGCGTAGCCGACCTGGGACATGTCGAAGGCGACGAAGTCCGCCGACATGCCGGGCGCGAGCGCGCCGATGTCGTCGCGGCCCAGCACGCGCGCGCCGCCCAGCGTGGCGATCTCCAGCGCCTCGCGCGCGCCCATCGCCGCCGGGCCATGGCCCACGCGCTGCAGCAGCAGGGCCTGGCGCGCCTCGCCCAGCATGTGGGCGCCATCGTTCGATGCGCTGCCATCCACGCCCAGGCCCACCGGCACGCCCGCATCGCGCATGCCGCGGATTGGTGCAATGCCCGAGGCCAGGCGCATGTTGGAGCAGGGGCAATGCGCCACGCCAGTGCCGGTGCGCGCGAACAGTGCAATGCCCTCGGGATCGAGCTTGACACAGTGCGCATGCCATACGTCGCGGCCCACCCAGCCCAGGTCTTCGGCGTACTGCGCCGGCGTGAGGCCGAATTTCTCGCGTGAGAAGGCCACGTCGTTGTCGTTCTCGGCCAGGTGGGTGTGCAGCGACACGCCATGCGCGCGTGCCAGCACGGCGGATTCGCGCATCAGCTCGCGCGTGACCGAGAACGGCGAGCACGGTGCCAGCACCACGCGCAGCATGGAGTGGCGCGCACTGTCGTGGTACTGCTGGATCAGGCGCAGGCTGTCGCACAGGATGGCCTCTTCCTCCTCCACCACGGCATCGGGCGGCAGGCCACCCTTGCTGCGGCCCAGGCTCATGGAGCCGCGCGCAACGTGAAAGCGCATGCCCATCTGCTGCGCGGCGGCGATCGAGTCATCCAGGCGCGCGCCGTTGGGGTACAGGTACAGGTGGTCGCTGGTGGTGGTGCAACCCGACAGCATCAGCTCGGCCATGGCGGTCTGCGTGGAGACATGGATCATCTCGGGCGTCAGGTGCGACCACAGCATGTACAGGTTACTGAGCCACGAGAACAGCTCGGCATCCTGTGCGGCAGGCACGGCGCGCGTGAGGCTCTGGTACATGTGGTGGTGGGTGTTGACCAGGCCGGGAAGCACCACGCGGCCACGCAGGTCCAGCACCCGGGCGCCGCCCTCATCGGCCATGCGGCGATACGGCTCGGGCAAATCGGCCGTGGGCCCCACCCATTGCACGGCGGGGCCGTCGGCCACCAGGGCGCCATCGCGGATCTCGCGGCGCTGCGCGTCCATGGTCACCAGCACATCGGCGTTCAAGGCTATCAGCGTCATGCTGTGCGTCTTCCAAAGTTTCGATGCTCGCCACTCTAGGAGAAATCGCGTATTCGCGATAGCGCAGAATTTTGCCGTGCATGTCCACAAAAAGTGAACACCTGAGTCCTATAGGCTGGTGTGGAACAACCGCGCCAACGTATCGGCGATGCTGGCCGCCATCAACTCGGCTGCGGTGCCGAGACTGGCCTGGGCCCGCGCGGCCAGCACCAGGGTCTGGCGTGGCAGGTCGTGGCCGCGCAGCGGCACATAGACCAGGGTGCCGCGCTGGCGCTCCTCCATGATGTCCAGCGGATTGAGCAGCGCCATGCCGCCGCCCTGCATGACCAGGCTCTGGATGAAGGCCATCGAGGTGGACTCGGCCACTGGCGTGACCTCGATGGCATGGCGCGCGAAAGCCGCATCGAGGATGGTGCGTATGCTCAGCACCGGCGCCGGCAGTATCCAGGGATGGCCCACGCACTCACTGAGCAGCACCGAGGGCTGGCCAGCCAGCGGATGCTGCGGCGGCACCACCGCGCCAATCGGCCATTCGCTCACCGCCAGCCGGCGCAGTGACGCGCTGGCAGCCAGGTCATAGCCCAGGCCGAGGTCGCAGTCGCCGCGCACCAGTGCGGCAACGATATCCGTGATCGGCAGGTCGACGACGCTGACCGCGATGCCCGGATAGCGCTGGCGGAAATCGTGCACCAGCGACGGCAGCAGCGAGCCCGCCAGCCCGGCGGTGGCCGCGATCGCGATCCGCCCCCGGCGCGCCGCCTTGAACTCCTCGATGCGCTCGCCCAGGGCTTGGTACTCGCGCAAGGTGCTGCGCACGTGGGCCAGCACCATCTCGCCGGTGGGCGTGAGGCGCAGGCGCCGGTTGATGCGGTCGAACAAGGGCGCGCCCAGCTCGGCCTCGAGTTCGAGGATCTGGCGGTTCACCGCGGTGGGAGCCACGTGCAGGTGCTCGGCGGCCTTGCGGATCGAGCCGCGCCGCACCACCTCGTCGAAGTATTTCAGGACTCTGGCATGCATGGGCTCAGCCTCCTCGCCGTTTCTGCACATGCCAACCGTGCGGTACGGCATACGTGCAACAGATATTGCCAGCTACTGTGGGGATTGTTCAAGAGGAGGTGCCTGGTAAAGCATCGGGTTGCTGCAACCCCAACAGAACTGAAAACTGTATTTCTTATACATAGCTGGGTTCGCCAATCGGATACTCGGCAAACGAAGCGTACACCCCATAGCCCAAATAGGAACGGGATAGGAACAAAGGCTGGCGGAAGGCACGAAAGGAACAATACGTCCAATATTCACAAGCTCTCCCCAATTTATCACCTGGCTCATCAATGACTCTCGATACTCTCACTGGTAGACACTCGACCAATCACCACGCCAGATACAAAACAAAACAACTATCTTGAGAAATTTACTCTAGTATTTTAAACATCAAAAATAGGGAGGGAGTGGCAATGAAGGTAAAAGGTTTAGTATTCGCATTTTTATTGGGCTCATTGCATTTTTCGTCATATTCAGCCGGGTGGATTGATGGAATATCGCTGAGTGGATCAACGCTCTCGATCCATGGCTGGGGCTGCAGCTCTTTACAGCCCGATAGCTTTGCCCAGATTCAAATCTACAAAGCACCTGCGGACAATCCCAATGCCAGGCAAATTTTAGGTACTGTCATTGCATCCAACCCCAGGGAAAACGCCGTAGGTGCAGCCTGTGGCAGCTCTCATTCAAACCATGGCTTCAGCGCTTCCATTGCACTAGTCAATTCGGCTTTGGACAATGGGGCCTACAATGTAGAAGCTAGAGTATTATATCCTAATTCAGTGAGTGAAAATATTGAAACTTGGTCCAACAGAAAATTCTTTTTCAAAAACCCATCTTTGGTAATGCCAATAGATCAAACAAGTATTGTTGCTAGAGATCTCGAATCCTATTATGGAGGGCCTGCTGGTCATATTGGATTATATAACTTTGGCCATGTATGGGAAGTATTGAATGAAGGAAGAGTTGCTTTTTATAACAGCTGGGAGAGTTTTACTTTAAAAACCAGAGTTTGGAACGCCTTATTAAACAAAATCCCATACTCAGGAACAGTCTATACCTGCTTCGATCCTCAAAAATGTTACACAACGCCAGCCATAGGAGGAGTTCAAGGTGCTGGAGATTATGCAGTACCAGCAAACTCACATCGAGTAATCAGGCGAGAAGCTGCACCATGGAGGGCATACCAGATCTGGGCTTCGCCCAAGATTGTATACACACTCAGCCCCCTTTATACGCCAATGCAGCCCGAGGTAAGAAGTCGGCTAAATCAAGCATTCGTTCTTAAAAAGGCTATCGTGGGAATTTACCGATGTGATTCATTTGTGGTGGATGCTTTGGCTTGGACCGTTCCACGAAAAAATGCGCCCAATAACTATATATGGCATCACACGGATAAGCCTGCATATGGCATCGAAAGAAGCCCTCATCCACAATGGCACAGGAGTTTTGAAACAATTACATCAAGGGGAATGTTCTCAACTCCTGCCAGTCTCTACAACGATCTCAAAAATTCACCATCTTATTGAATAAAACGGAGATTTCATCATGCGCACCTCATTAAAATCAATCTCATATATTTCAGGTTTGGCGCTGCTTTCAGCTGTCGCAAGCTATGCACAGACGGTATTTGTGCGGCCTGAGGCAAAGCTCTCGGAAAAATCAATCAAGAATTACGAATCAAGAATACAAACCGAAATAAGCACCCTGAATAAATACGAGATAGTTGACACACTTGGAACATCGCAAATGTCAGACGATAAAAAAATAAAAGAAATGGCATACAAGGCGTTGTCGGCCATTGCTAAAGACAAAAGGCATTCCATGGATTTGCGTAGATCGGCAGCATTGCAGGCCATGAATGCAAAAAATGGCGCCGCCGATACAATGGAAATGCTCGAATACGCAAAATCCAATGGACTTATTGATGATGATAAATACTATGGAATCCTCGCCACTTTTTTCAATGAATCAATCAGTGATAAAGAAAAAATTAGAATAATAGACGCATTATCCATTTCCAAAAACAGTTATGGCAATCATATTTTTTTAACCCAAAACCAAGAGCCATTCATCATAGAAATGCTATCCGCTCCGGTTTTAAAAAAATACCATGATTACATCCAGGAAAATCAACCTGCGCTGATAGTGAAAAATAGTGGCATCAATATAATTGACTACCATGCCATGCAGGGTTGGCTTCGGTCTTACGGGTACATTAATTCGCGCATTAAAAATCAAAATCCCAGTGATGCCATGCTTGAATATGTAATGAATGAAAAAACCGATCCTAAATATGCTGTGGTCTACGTTCTTACAGATGAATTCAAGAGGAATAACTTAAGCAGGGCTGCAATGAATGACGCGCAGGCCAGAGTTGGGGGCAGGCTGCAACAACTCAGGAAATTGAGTGAAAATGATGGCGCTCAAGAACACATGTTCTTCAACCAAGCCATGGATGTACTTCACTCGCGGCAATAGTCATGCATCTCAAGGCTGGTGTGGGTGGACGGACTGCCAAAAGCCTCGTTGGCCTTAGGGCACCTCAGCTTGCCGCACTGGCATCGACCGCATGATGCCTTGCGCACACAGTGTCCTGCGGATGGTTGCAGTGCAGACCCGCACCCCACCGAGGTGATCGAGTTCGGCAGCCAGTTCGTCAAGCGTTGCACGAGGCATCCGAGAGACGATCTGGCACAGCAAGAGGATGTGCTTCGGCGCCAACGCCGCAGGCCTGCCTCCTCGCTTGACAGTGTCCAACCCGCCGTCGCCAAGACTGTTCTTCGTCATTGCCATCTCCTGCTCAGATAGCAATTGACTCGCAATGTTCAGGCCAGTTGATTTCGTCTACACCCTCTTATTGCGGCATGAACCTGGGCAAGATCAACGCAGCATTCTCAAGAATCAGGAATTCTTCCGCGGGCAAATCAAGCGCAGACGCATCGATATGGCAAAGCGTGCCAAAAAGCTCGCCCGATCCATCCATCAGCGGCACGCCGACATAGGCATCGAATTTTTCAGTGGCCTTGACGTCTTCGACTCTTTCATCGTGGCTGGAGCTGAAGGTTGCGAAAATCCCATCGCGCAGCACGAATTGGCAAAAGCTATCCTTGAGCTTGACTTGCTTCAATGACTCCGGGGTTATCCGCTGCAGCTTGTCGTAGACATAGCGGCTTTTGAGCATATCGCCCTTGAGCTCGAAGACACAGGTGTAGCGGTGCGCAACCCTGGCGTTCAGAAATTCGATTCCGGCCTGGACTCCATCCTGTTCAAGTATCTTTTCCAAGGAGCGCAGAACTTCAGACGATGTATTGGAGGGACTCACCATAAACCTCATTAGTGGCGTTGCCCCCGTTGGACGAGCGCGAGGCAACCTCCTGGCATCTTATGGCGCGGATGGGGATTTATCAAGCAATGGCAATGCAAGTCGGTGGCATCTTGCAGACGCCCGGCAAGCCGCCTCCCCCACCCCTGTACCTTGCATCCGCTCGCCGGCCGCTTGGTACGGATTCATTCGTCGTCGCCCGCGTCCAGTCCCAGTTCCTGGATCTTGCGCGTGATGGTGTTGCGGCCTATGCCCAGGCGCTGCGCCGCCTCGGTGCGGCGGCCATGGGTGGCCGCCAGCGCGGTGCGGATCAGCTGCGACTCGAAACTGCGCGACAGCACATCCCAGACATCGTTGCGCCCGGCACGCAGCAAGGCCTGCGCCTCGCGGGCCAGCAGCGGCTCCCAGGCGCCGTTGCCAGCCCCTTCACCTGACTGCGCTGCTGCTGCTGCTGCCGCTGCCGCCGGCTCAGGCCCGGGCTCGGGCGGCAGGGCGTGGATGGGCACGCTTTTGGGCATGTCCGATGCCGGAGCGTCGGGCGCCAGGGCCGCATTCCTCTCGAGGCCGCCGTCCACCGCCACGGCCGGCGACTGCAGTACTTCGGGCGGCAGGTCCTGGGCGGATACGCGCTGCGCCGGCGCCATCACCGTCAGCCAGTGGCAGATGTTTTCGAGCTGGCGCACATTGCCCGGAAAGCCGAACTGCGACAGCCGCTGCACCGCGGCATCGGACAGCAGCTTGGGCTCCACGCCCAGCTGCTGCGCGCTGGCCTGCAGAAAGTGGTGGGCCAGCATGGGAATGTCGTCGCGGCGCTCGCGCAGCGGCGGCAGCCGCAGCCGGATCACGTTCAGGCGGTGGAACAGGTCTTCGCGGAATGCGCCGTTCTTCACGCGCTCTTCCAGGTGCTGGTGGGTGGCGGCGATCACGCGCACATGCGACTTGACCGGCACGTGGCCACCCACGCGGTAGAAGTGCCCGTCCGACAATACGCGCAGCAGGCGCGTCTGCAGATCGAAGGGCATGTCGCCAATCTCGTCGAGGAACAGCGTGCCGCCCTCGGCCTGCTCGAAGCGGCCGCGCCGCTGCGTCTGCGCGCCGGTGAACGCGCCGCGCTCATGGCCGAACAGCTCGGATTCGAGCAGGTCCTTCGGGATCGCCGCGGTGTTGATGGCCACGAAGGGTCCGCCCGACACCGGCGAATGCTTGTGCAGTGCGCGCGCCACCAGCTCCTTGCCGGTGCCCGATTCGCCGGTGACCAGCACGGTGACGGCGCTCTGGCTCAGGCGGCCGATGGCGCGGAACACGTCCTGCATCGCGGGCGCCTGGCCCAGCATCTCGGCGCCATTGCCCAGGCGCGGCGCGGCCTGTACCTGGGTCTGGCTTTCCTGCACCGCGCGCTGGATCAGCTCGACCGCCTTGGGCACGTCGAAAGGCTTGGGCAGGTATTCGAATGCGCCGCGCTGGAAGGCCGAGACGGCGCTGTCCAGGTCGGAGAACGCGGTCATGATGATGACCGGCAGGTGCGGATGCTGGGCATGCACCTGCTCCAGCAGTTGCAGCCCGTTGCCGCCAGGCATGCGGATATCGCTCACCAGCACCGAGGGCCGGCCTGACTGCGGATCGGAGTCGCTGGCGCTTTCCAGGGCCGCCAGCACCTCCTGCGGATGCACGAAGCTGCGCGTGGGCATGTGCTCGCGCGCCAGGGCCTTCTCCAGTACGAAGCGGATCGAGGGGTCGTCATCCACTATCCAGATCGGTTTCATCGCTTGGCTTGCCCTTCCCTGTTACTAACTACGGCTATCCAGTCAATGGCAGCAGGATGCGAAAGTCCGTATGTCCCGGCTCGCTCTCGCATTCGATCAGGCCTTCGTGCCGCTGCACAAAGGTCTGTGCCAGCGGCAGGCCCAGCCCCGTGCCTCCCTCGCGGCCCGTCACCAGGGGATAGAAGATGCGCTCCTTGATCTCCGCTGGAATGCCGGGCCCGTTGTCGATCACATGCAATTCCAATGCCAACTTATGGCGTTTGCGCCCCAGCGTGAGCTGGCGCGCAATGCGGGTGCGCAGCGTGATCCGGGCCGCGCCCGGGCCGCTGTCGTCCTGCATCTGCGGCTCCAGCGCCTGCGCGGCATTGCGCACGATGTTGAGCATCGCCTGGATCAGCTGCTCGCGGTCGCCGCGGATTTCGGGCAGCGAGGCGTCGTAGTCGCGCTCCAGCTGCAGGCGCGGGTACTCCAGCATCACCAGCTGGCAGACGCGCTCGCAGACCTCGTGGATGTTGATGTCGTCCACGGTGTGGGGGTGGCGGTGCGGCTCCAGCAGCCGGTCGACCAGGCTTTGCAGGCGGTCGGCCTCGTGGATGATGACCTCGGTGTACTCCTTGAGCGCCGGGTCGGGCAGATCCATGTCGAGCAGCTGGGCCGCGCCGCGGATGCCGCCCAGCGGGTTCTTGATCTCGTGCGCCAGGTTGCGGATCAGCTCCTTGTTGGCCATGGCCTGTTCGCGCACACGCTCCTCGCGGTCCTGGCGCACCTGCTGCTCGAAGGGCCACATCTCCACCAGGATTTCCGTGCCCTCGCGCCACCACGACAGGTTGACGTGCACCGGCGTGCCCTCATTCAGGCTGCGCCTGAGCTGCCCTTCGAAGCGCAGCGACGAAAAACGCTGCCCCCGCGCATCGACCAGCGCGCGGTACAGCAGCTCGTCGTCCTGGAAGAACAGGCCCAGGTCGTGGCCCAGTATCTGCCGGCGCGAGACGCCAAGCACATCTTCCAGCGCGGCATTGACGCGCAGCGCCGTGCCGTCCAGGCCGATCACGGCGGCGAGCGTCGCCATCTGCTCGAGGCCGAGCCAGAGAGGGTCGGCCGGTGGTATGAGTAGGGGCATATTCAGTTCGAAGGTGCCGGCAGGCGCGAGAGCTCGCGCTGGATGCCGGCGATATCGCTGTCCACCCGCGCTATCTCAGCCTTCAGCTCGGCAAGGCGCTGGCTGTAGAGCGCGGGGTTGCGCATTTCGAGGGCATTCTTCGGGGGCTCGCCATTGTTGTAGTCGCGCTGCAGCTCGGCCTTGCGGGTCTCGGCCTTGCGCAGCTCCGAGTCGAGGATCAGCCGGGCATCGGATTCGCGCGCCCGCTGCTCGGCGGCGCTGGCCTTGGGTGGGCTGGCCGGTGCGCCTGCGGATGCCGGGCGCGGCGCGGCGCCCGCGGGCCGCTTGGCCGCAGCGGAATGCGCCGCTGGCCGCGTGCCCTGTACCACGGTGACATTGCCGCCTTCGATGGGCTTGCAGTTGCGGTTGCGGGTTTGCGAGGTGTCGTTGGTGTACTCATTGCCGCAGCGGTAGATCCTGTCCTGGGCCAGCACGGCATGCGCGCAGCCCGTCATCGCGGCCAATAACAGCAATTTCTTGTACATAACGGCATATGCCCTCGCTACTTCAGGCCGCAAGTATCCATCAAGCCTGGTGGCCCAACTGCAAATAAGCACAGTGTATGGGTAAAGAGGCGCGGGGCCGAAGACAGTTCCGCGCGGCGGATGCCACAACGAAAAAAGCGGCACAAGGCCGCTTCTTCGAGGATCTGCGCCGCGTTTACAGCGAGAAGTACATGTCGTACTCGGCCGGGTGCACCGACATGCGCATGCGCGTGACTTCGCTCATCTTCAGCTCGATGTAGGCGTCGAGCATGCTGTCGCTGAACACGCCGCCCTTGGTCAGGAAGGCACGGTCCTTGTCCAGCTCTTCCAGCGCCTGGTCGAGGCTGTGGCACACGGTGGGCACCAGCTTGTCTTCCTCGGGCGGCAGGTGGTACAGATCCTTGGTGGCGGCTTCGCCGGGATGGATCTTGTTTTCCACGCCATCCAGGCCAGCCATCAGCAGTGCGGCAAAGCCCAGGTAGGGGTTCATCAGCGGATCGGGGAAGCGCGCCTCCACGCGGCGCGCCTTGGGGTTGGCCACGTAGGGAATGCGGATCGAGGCCGAGCGGTTCTTGGCCGAGTAGGCCAGCTTGACCGGGGCTTCGAAGTGCGGAACCAGGCGCTTGTAGCTGTTGGTGCCGGGGTTGGTGATGGCGTTGAGCGCACGGGCGTGCTTGATGATGCCGCCAATGTAGTACAGCGCGTAGTCCGACAGGCCGGCATAGCCGTCGCCGGCGAACAAGTTCTTGCCGTCCTTCCAGACGGACTGGTGCACGTGCATGCCCGAGCCGTTATCGCCATGGTAGGGCTTGGGCATGAAGGTGGCGGTCTTACCGTAGGCATTGGCCACGTTGTGGATCACGTACTTCTGCAGCATAGTCCAGTCGGCGCGCTCCACCAGCGTGGAGAAGCGGGTGCCGATCTCGTTCTGGCCGGCGCCGGCCACTTCGTGGTGGAACACTTCGACCGGGATGCCCACGGATTCGAGCACCAGGGCCATTTCGGCGCGCATGTCGTGCGTGCTGTCGACCGGCGGCACCGGGAAGTAGCCGCCCTTGACGGTGGGACGGTGGCCGCGGTTGCCGCCTTCGAGCTTGGTGCCGGTGTTCCAGGGGGCTTCGTACTCTTCGACTTCGTAGAAGGTGTTGTTCGGATCGGTGCTCCAGCGCACGCCGTCGAACAGGAAGAACTCGGGCTCGGGGCCGAAGAAGGCGGTGTCACCCAGGCCGGAGGCCTTCAGGTAGGCCTCGGCGCGCTTGGCGATGGAACGCGGATCGCGGTCATAGGCCTTGCCGTCGCCCGGCTCGATCACGTCGCAGGTCAGCACCAGCGTGGGCTCTTCGAAGAAGGGGTCGATCACCGCGGTGCTGGGATCGGGCATGAGCTGCATGTCGGAGGCTTCGATGCCTTTCCAGCCGGCGATGGACGAACCGTCGAATGCATGGCCAGACGTGAACTTGTCTTCGTCAAAGTGCGACACAGGCACGCTCACGTGCTGCTGCTTGCCGCGGGTATCGGTGAAGCGGAAGTCCACGAACTTGACTTCGTTCTCTTGCACCATGCTCATCACATCTGCAACGGTCTTGGCCATCGAATTCTCCAAAAAAGAATATGCTCGGTTGAAAATTGGTATGCGGTATCTTAAGCAGTTTGCGTGCCAGCTCGATGACTCGGCATCAAGGCGGTTGCCACCCATCATATGCACCAACATGGTGCGGATTGATGGTTTTTTTGATCATTTGAGTTCTCGCACCATTTCGGCGCCGATTCTTGCACCACTTTGGTTCAATTGTGCTCGCAGCACCGGCCAGGCCTGTGCGACCGCCTGCGGCTCTCCCTTGACGCCCAGCTCGATATGCGGCTCTTCGCCCGCATGGCCGACGGAAGGTAGGCTGAACACCTTGACCGCCGGAAACTGCGCCTCCAGCGCCACCATGCAGGGCGCCAGCGCCGACTCCATCGCGCCATAGAGCTTGACCGAGCGCTCGGTCAGCGCCTGGCGGTGGAAGGCATCGGCATAGCGCGCATCGAGCACCGCGGCCATCATCGGCCAGGCCATGACCGGAAAGCCCGGCAGGAAATGGATCCAGCCGCCCACGCCGCCCACCGTTGCGCCGGCGCAGCTGAAGCCCGGGATCTTGTTGTAGGGGTTCTCGATGATCTGCGCCCGCTCGGGAAACACGCCCATCTGCAGGCGCTGGCGGTTGTCGGCGCGCTCGGGCTCGAACGCCTCGCCCTTCTCGCGCGCCATGTCCTGTATGCGTTCGCGGATGCGCTCGGCCGCACGCGGGTGCAAGGCCAGCGGCTGGCCCAGCGCCAGCGCCGCCGCCTGGCGGGTGTGGTCGTCGGGCGTGGCGCCTATGCCGCCAAAGCTGAACACCTGCTCGCCGCTGGCGAACAGGCGCGCTAGCCGCGCGGCAATGCCTTGGAGGTCGTCGCCGGCATACTCGGCGCCCGTCAGCTGCAGACCGCGCTCGGCCAGGATTTCTATGGCCTTGGCCAAGTGCCCGTCCTGGCGTTTGCCAGACAGGATTTCATCGCCGATGATGAGAACGGAAAAACGGTAGCTCATGGGGATGGAGGCAGTCGGGATGCAGGTGCTACAGGCGCTACAGGCGCGGCGGGAAGCTCTCGCGCCGGTGGTTCGGCATCGGCGCGCATCTGCTGCAGCGCGCCCAGGCAGAAGTGGATGAACCAGAGCGCAGAAAATGCAAACGTCAGCGCGTAAATCCAGATCGCCAGCGGCACCAGCACCACGAAACCGACGGTGAACACGATGCCCGAGGCCCAGACGATGCTGGGCGCGATGCCGATGTAGCCGGTGATCACGCCCATCAGCAGCAGCGGCCAGCGGTAGCGCCGCAAGATGGCATCGCGCTCGGCCTTGCTCGCATGCTCGGCCAGCGCGTCCATGCTCATCACGCGGTAGGTCAGCCAGCCCCAGATCACGGGCGGCACGATCAGCACCAGCGGCGGTATCAGCCACAGCGGAATCGTGACCACAAAGGCCATGCCGGCCAGCAGCGTGGCATAGAGCGCCCACAGCACGCTGGCCACCAGCCCGGTGCCGCGCTTTTTTTCCAGCTGCGCAAAGCGCCGCTCGGTCACCATGCGCACCAGCGCCGGCGACATCAGGAAGGCGATCACCAGCACCGCCAGGATGGCCGCGGCCGGCGTCATCAGCACCAGCACCGCGAACGGCGCCACCGCCGCGGCAAAGCCGGCCGAGCTGCCGCTGCCGAACCAGCCCAGCACCGTGCCCAGCCAGCTGCTGCCCTCGATCACCTGCTGCACCGCGGCCACGCTGGCCGACCAGAAGAAATAGCTCCAGCCGCCCACCACCACCAGCATCACCAGCAGCGGTGCCAGCGACAGCAGGATCACTGGTGGGCGAAAGCAATACGCGGCGGCGCGCCAGAAGGCGTCCAACATCAGATTCGAGCCTTTGGCCATGGATTTCCTCAAGCGCGGTTGATCAGGCGCAGCATGCCGCGCCATTGCTGGCTCCAGAAGCCCCCGCCATAGTCGCGCAGCCGGCCCTGGCGGTTGGGTTGCACCTGGTCGCGCACGCCGGTGGGGTCGTAGCGCAGATCGAAATTGGCGGTGCCCAGCAGCATGTCCCACCAGGGCAGCAGCACGCCGAAGTTGCAGCCGCCGAGCCGCGGCGCGGCCGTGCCCGGCTGCGCCGATTCGTGCCCGATGCCGATCGCATGGTGGCGACGGTGAAAGCGCGGGCTGATCCACAGCCGCTCGCCGATGCGGCCGAACCACAGGCGCAGGTTCGCATGCTGCAGGCTTTCGCTCAGCTGCGTGAGCGCGACGATCGCCACGAACTGGCCGGGCTGCACGCCGATCAGCTGGGCCACCAGCACGATGATGCTGTCATGGATCAGATCGTCGAGCAGATGGTTGCGGTTGTCGCTCCACATGGTCATCTGGCGCTGCGAGTGATGCAGCGCATGCAGCTGCCACCACCAGCGGAAATGGTGCTGGCCGCGGTGAATCCAGTACTCCACGAAGTCGAACGCCACCAGGTAGAGCAGCAGGCTGACCCAGGCAACATCCGTCACGCCCGGCCACAGCCCGTCGAGTTGCCAGGTCTGGAAGCCCTGCATGCGCAACGCGCCCACCAGGCGGTCCCACAGCGGATCGACCAGGAAGAACAGCGCCACGCGAAACAGGCCCAGCCGGTGCACCAGGGTGTAGATCACGTCCACCCGGATGGCGCAGCGGTCCGTCACCGGCTCCACCGGCCGCCAGCGCTGCAGCGGCGCAATCACCGCCAGCATCACCGCCAGCTGCAGGCAGCCCACCAGGAACCAGCCCGTGGCGGTGTAGCCGTCCTCCAGGTAGCTGGCCAGGCCGGCGGCGAACATCAGCGGCTGCAGCACCTGCTCGAACAGCCATTGCTGGGTGCTGTCGAAAAGGGTCGAGAACCAGTCCATGGTCGTTTCAGTGGTGAGCTAACCAGTCGCGATATTGCGGGTGATCGCGCAAGGTGGCAAAGCAATAACCCTTTTGCTTCAATCCCTGGATCAGCGGCTCGAGCACCGCGGGCGCCCACGGGTCCTTGCGGTCCCAGATGCCCAGGTGCGCCAGCAGGATGTCGCCGGGCCGGATATCGCGCAGCGCCTTGGCAAGCAGCTGGGCGTTCGGATAGCGGTCGCTGGGCAGCTCGTCGCCCAGGAAGCCGGCCGGCGACCAGCCCACATGCGCATAGCCGCAGGCCTGCGCCGCCTTCAGCAGCGCCGGCGAGGTCTTGCCGCCCGGGGCCCGGAACAGCGGCAGCGGCCTGGCTCCGGTGATCTGCTGCAGCCGGTCTTGCGAATGCTTGATCTCGGCGCAGTACTGCGCCGCCGTCATCTCGAAGCCCTGCCCCGCCCGCTCGCCCGCCGACGGCCGCACGCGAAAGCGCGGCTGCGCCCCGGCGGCCGTCTTCACATCGCTGCGCCAATAGGTATGCGACCAGGTGTGCGATGCGAAAGCATGGCCTTCGGCCGCCCTCGCCTTCCACCACGGCGCCCAGTAGTCGCCCAGGCTGCCGTCGCCCTGCTGCGTGCGCTCGTTGGCGGCGAAGAAGGTGACCTTGACCTGCTCGCGCCGCAGCACCTCGGCAATCTGGTTGGCCACGCCCATGTGGCCGGTGTCCAGCGTCAGGTACACCGGCTTGGTGCAGGCGGCGGGCTGCCCTTCGGCCCACACGCTGCCTGCGCAAACAACTGCTGCCAGCACAGCAATCCAATGCCTTGCATGCATGCCTGCCTCCGCTCAGCGTGCCGCGTGCTCCAGGGTCCACACCCCGTGCGGCGATTTGCCAACCTTGACCTGGCTCACCACCTTGCGGGTCTGCGTATCGATCACCGACATCTTGCCGGCCCAGCGCGAGCTGAGATAGATGTAGCGCCCGTCGGCCGACACATCCATGCAGTCCGGGCCGCTCGGGCCAGGGTATTTGTCCACCGCCTTTAGCGTCTGCATGTCGATCTTGCTGATGGTGTTGGCCACGCGGTTGCTGACATAGATATGCCGGCCGTCGCCGGCGGCGCGGAAGGCGTGCGCCCCCTTGTCGGTCGGGATCTGGACCACCAGCTTGGGCTCGGCGCCGGACACATCGAACACCTGCACGCCATCGCTGCCGGTCAGGCCCACGAACAGCAGCTTGCCGTCCGGGCTGCCATAGATGTCGGCTGGCATGGGGCCGGTCTTGGTGCGCCACTTGAGCGCGCCGGTGCGGATGTCGATCGCCACCAGCTCATCGCTGTCCTGCATCGACGAATAGATCGTCGTGCTCTTGCTGTCTATCCACAGGTGGCTGGGCGTCTTGCCCGTCTCCACCCGCTTGACTAGCTTGGGCTCGGTGCCGTTCCAGCTGTAGATGTCGATATGGTTCAGGCGGTTGGCGGCCGTGACCAGCCACTTCATGTCTGGCGAAAAGCGCAGGTGATAGGGGTCGGAGATACCAGGGATGACGCGCTGCACCTCGGCCGTGCGGGGGTCGACGAAGGTCAGCGAATCCGCCAGCGCATTGGCCACCACGACGGACTTGGCGTCAGGCGTGAGGTAGAGATGGTGCGGCTCCTTGCCGGTGGGAATGCGCTTGATCTCTTTCCACTGCGTGGGATCGATCACGCTGATGCTGGCGTCCAGCGAATTGAGCACGAAAACCGGTGTGGCGGCCTGTGCGGCCCAGCAGCACAGCATGGCGGCAGTGGCGGCGGCTGCGCGCGCCATCGAAGGAAATGTCACAAAACACCAATCCAATAGCGGAAAGTACGCAGTGTAGCCGCTGCGCCCTTAGGCGCTTGTGGCGCTTGGGCATGGCTATGTAAACATCTATGCTGCGGGTGAAAACGCTCGCCGCGGGAATTGGCCATGGCCAAGTCGTTTGTGCAGATGGGCAGCGGCGTGATTCACTGGGCCGTTCTCCTTTTCAGATGGGCTCGCACTGCCTTCGCGTGGTCGGGGTGACTCATGGAATGGAGCATTCTTTCGGCCTCATGGTCCAGGGATGTCGAAAGGTCGAGCTGACATGCCTCATCCAGATTGTCTTTCATCGCCTGCAAGGCATATGTTGGCCCGTTGGCCAGTTCTCGTGCCAGCTCAAAGCCGGTACGCCAGAGCGCATCAGGCGCAACCACTTGATTGAACAGGCCAATGGCCTCGCAGCGCTCTGCTGAAATACGGCGGGAGAGAAACAGAAGTTCCCGTGCCCGCGCCGACCCGACCGCGCGGGTCAGAAGGTAAGAGATGCCATAGTCTCCGCTGAGGCCTATGCGCGCATATCCTGTTGTGACAAACGCCGAGGTCGACCCAATCCGAAGATCGCATGCCAGCGCCAGCGCAAGGCCGGCGCCAGCCGCTGGCCCAGCCAGCAATGCGATGGTGGGAATGCGCAAGCTCGCCAGTGCCCCCGTGAGGGTTTGCTGGCGCTGCTGCAATTGCATTACCCGTTCATCGAACGACATGGATACAGCTGGTTCGCCCGCATCACCCATGCGCTTGACGTCCCCGCCGGCGCAAAATGCCGCTCCCGCGCCAGTCAGAATCAGTGCGCCAATGGACGGATCGCGCCCCAACTGGCCAATTATCCGCCGCAAGGCGGGGGACATGTTGCCAGACAGTGCATTGCGCGCCCCAGGACGATTCATCGTGAGAATAGCGACCCGGTCGACAATCTCGCAAAGCAGCTCTGCTGTGCCGGTATCGATCACTGCAGCGCCCGTGGGCAAAGCCCGGCCAGCATCTGTGCGGTCTGAAACGTCTTTCATGAGACTCCTCAAGTAAAGCACCGAATAGGCATTCTTGTTTTAATTTGAATTCTCATTTCTTGCTTAAATGCAAAGTATCCAGAATTTCCTTCTCTTGCCTCATGGTTTCAACTGCAAATTTATGGAAATCCTTGGGGCTGCGGTATTCCGGCTCCATGTCGTAACGCGCAAGCGTCTGCCTGAACTCCGGCTGCTCCATAGCCGATTTGAACGCATCGTGAATTTTGGCCACAATGACAGGGTCAGTCCCTTTGGGAGCGACAAGCCCCCAATGCGAGGTCTGCACAAGGGGAATGCCGACCTCCTTGAGAGTGGGTACATCAGGGAAGCTGGCCATGCGCTTGCCCCCCCAAGTGACCAGCAGGCGCATCTTGCCATCTTTTACATAGGGGGCCCAAGCGGAAGTTTCTGCCGCTGAATCTATTTGCTGGCCAAGCAGGGCCTGAATGGAGTCAGCGGTTCCTTTATATGGAATATGATTCAACTGGATGCCACTCAACCGTGAAATGCGCTCCATCGTCAAGTGGTTGGTCGTGGCGACACCGGGCGTGCCGTAGGTCAGTTGACCAGGCCTGGCTTTGGCCGCAGCCAGATAGTCGCTCCAAGTTTTGATGGGCGAGGCCGCTGGGACCACCACACCGAAGGCATAACCGGTCAGGCCAATGATATAAGTGAGATCCGTAGCGGGATCCCATTTCAATTCCGTTGTATATGGCAAGCGATACACACCGAGTGAAGCAATGCCAAGCGTATAACCATCATTGGGAGCCGTTTGCATTGCAATGGCAGGCAAAGTGCCGCCTGCTCCCGGCTTGTTCTCAATGACAACAGCTTGCTTAAGAATGCGCGAAGCCGACTCGGCCAATACACGCATCGGTGTATCAGTGGAGCCTCCAGGAGCAAAGCCAATGATGATCTTGATCGGGCGCACAGGCCAGGCTGCAGCGGTTTTATCCTGTGCGTTGGCGGCAGGCACCCCTGCGATGGCCATCCATAGTAGACAAGCCATAGATCGCTTTTGAAAATTCATTCTATTGTCTCCGAAAATATTTGATTGCATTTCAAAAAGCCATGATCAATCCAGCGTATAAATTGAGCTTACCATATCTGATCGCATAGAGTCACTTAAATTGCACGGACAATATTGGCAGCCGATGTGCAGGCCTGCGAATAGTCATTCACCAGCTGATCAATAAATTGCTTGACCGGCATGATTTCTCGAATTGTGCCAATTCCCTGACCACAGCCCCATATTTCTTTCCATGCCTTTGGTTTATCCCGATTAGATCCAAAATTCATCTTGGATGGATCGCTGGTTGGCAGATTATCTGGGTCCATGCCTGCGTTGACAATCGACGGCCGAAGGTAATTTCCGTGTACCCCAGTGATCAGATTTGTGTATACAATATCCTCAGCGGCACTATCCACAATCATTTTTTTATAGCCCTGGGCGGCATTCGCTTCCTGGGTGGCGATAAATGCCGACCCCATATAACCAAGGTCAGCACCCATGATTTGAGCTGACAGAACGGAACGTCCGGAGGCAATTGCTCCAGATAAAGCCAGAGGGCCATCAAACCACTCGCGGATTTCCTGGATCAATGCAAAGGGAGAAAGCCCCCCTGCATGCCCGCCCGCACCCGCCGCCACGGCAATCAGGCCATCTGCCCCTTTTTCAATGGCCTTTCTAGCAAAGGCATTGTCAATGACGTCGTGCAGAACAATACCGCCCCACTCATGCACGGCAGCATTGATCTCGGGGCGCGCCCCGAGAGAGGTGATCACAATCGGAACCCTGAATTTGGCACAAATCTGCATGTCGTGCTCCAGCCGATCATTGGAACGATGCACGATCTGGTTAACCGCAAATGGCGCTGATGGGCGATCGGGATTTTGGCGATCATATTCCGCCAATTCCGTGGTGATACGCTCCAGCCAAACCTCTAGCTGCTCAGCCGGGCGCGCGTTAAGGGCCGGAAATGAGCCAACGACTCCAGCCTTGCATTGCGCAATCACCAAATCTGGGTTGGAGATAATGAACAAGGGCGATGCGATCACTGGAATTCGCAGCCTGTTCCTAAGGATATTTGGAAGTGCCATGACGGTCTCCTCATTGAGTTGAAACGCGCGCTCAAATGCGGCGCACTGCGGATCAAGGTCAGGCTGCTTTTGCGCGGATGATTTCGTTCTCAACTTCGCGCAGCCGGTCTTTTCCGAAGAAAATCTCGTCGCCGACAAAGAAGGTCGGGCTGCCGAAAGCGCCGCGATGGTACGCATCCTGGGTATTCAGTAGCAGGCGTTCCTTGACGTCGGGATCCTGGCTAGTCGCCAAAAGCGCCTGCGCATCGAGGCCGGCGGCTTCTAGCTCGGCGGCGATGATCTGCGGGTCTGCCATATCGCGCCCACGCTCCCACATGCTTGCGTAGACCACATCCACATAGCGCTCAAAGCATCCAAGCTTCTTTGCCGCTACCGCGCCGCGCATGATTTGTAGCGTGTTGACCGGGAAATGGGGATTGCGCTGAAAGCGGGCGAGGCCGTGTTGATCGACAAAGCGCTGCACTTCCAAGCGTTCATAGGCAAGCTTGTTGGGAATATGCGCATAGGCTTCCCCCGGCGAGCGGTTGTTGGCCATCTTGAACAGTCCGCCAAGCAGGATGGGTAGATACTCGAAGCTGGCGCCAGTTCTGGCCTCGATCTGCGGCAGGACCTTGTGGCACAGGTAGGCATTCGGGCTGCCAAAGTCGAACAGGAATTGAACGGTTACAGGATGCATGGTGTGTCCTCAGAAGATTTCGGCGCTATGTGTCAGGGGCGGGCCTTGCTCAGGAAGGCGGCGAACGCCGCCTGGGCCTGCGGGGTTTGCCGCAAGCGGCCAAAGTGTTCGTTCTCCAGTCCGATGCGGGCCAGCGTTTCATCCCCGAAGGACTGGCGTATCAGCCAGCGCGTAGCCATCACCGCGTCAGGCGGGGCGGCTACCAGCCGGGCTGCGGCGGCCAGTGCATGCGCGAGCGACTCGCCAGGCGCCAACACCTCGGTCACCAAGCCCAGCGCAAGCGCCTGCTCTGCCTTGCAGGGTTCGGCCAGCAGAAGCAGGCGCGCGGCCTGCTGCAGGCCGACGCGGCGCGCGAGCCAAAGGCTGGAGCCGAATTCCGGACACAGCCCCAGCTTGACGAAGGGGAAGAGCAGCGTTGCGTTGCTGCCGGCATAAACCAAGTCGCAGTGCAGCAGCACCGTTGCACCGATGCCCACCGCAGGGCCGTTCACCGCAGCGATCAGCGGCTTTCGCAACTGGACCACGGCATGCATGAAACGAGCCGAGGGGCGCTCGCCTTCGGCCGCTTGCGCTGTGGCGAAATCAGCGATGTCGTTTCCGGCAGTGAAAGCCGTTTCGCTGCCATGCAGAACAACCACACGCACCTCATCTGCATCGTCGGCCTCGAGCAATGCGTCGGCAAGCGCCGTATACATGGCTTGCGTGATGGCATTCTTGCGCTCCGGCCGCTCGAACGACAGCTGCAGAATGCCGTTGTCGAGAGCACGGCGGATACCTAGGTCATTGCGTGTCATCACCATGGCTCCATCCAAGGCCTGATTTCTGTTTCGTGCGTCCATGCGTCGCGTGGCTGCATGTGCAGTTGCCAGTAGGTATCGGCGATGTGCTCGGGGTTGACGATCCCACCCTGGTCCTTGAATGCATAGCGCTCGGGAAATGTGGTGCGGATGAATTCCGTATCGATCGCCCCGTCCACGACCGGATGTGCCACATGGATGCCCTTGGGCCAAAGCTCCCGTGCCATGCTCTGCGCCAGCGCGCGCAGCGCGTGTTTTGCGCCGGCGAAGGCCGCGTAGCCGTCGCGGCCACGCAGGCTAGCGGTGGCACCGGTGAAAATGATGGTGCCACGACCGCGCGGCAGCATGGCCTTGGCCGTTTCACGGCCCATCAGGAAGCCGCCGAAGCAGGCCATCTCCCAGACCTTGTAATACACCCGCGCCGTGGTCTCGGTAATGCCGAAGCGCACGTTCGCGCCTATATTGAAAACCGCCACTTCAATGGGCGCGATCTCGGCCTCGATCTTCTGCACCAAGGCCACCACCTCGTCTTCCTTGCGCGCATCGGAGCCAAAGCCATGCGCCTCGCCTCCTTCTGCTCGGATCTGATCGATGAGCGGCTGCAGCTTGTCGGCCGTGCGCCGGGTGACGCAGGCGACATAGCCCTCGCGTGCGAACCGCCGGGCGATCGCGCTGCCGGTAGCGTCTCCCGCGCCAATGACCAGGATCGCTTTCTTTTCTGCCATGGGTTTCTCCTTTTGGATGTAAGGCATCAGTACCTCGGGCAACGGAATGGCCGTTGCTGCGTTTTCGGGCATCGTTCAAGCGGCGTCTTGTCCTGCTTCCCTGGCAAGTTCGTGCTTGAGGATCTTTCCCGCGGAAGTGGTAGGCAGCGATGCTTTGATAAGCACTTCGGCCGGCCGCTTGTAGGGCGCCAGATGTTCGGCCGCAAACAACCCGATTTCCTTTGGCGTGGCGGTGGCTCCAGGCTTGAGCTGGACAAAGGCCACCACCTCCTCGTTCCCCGGAACGCGCCTGCCGACCACCGCACAGCTGGCAACGGCCGGATGCGCCGCCACAACGGCCTCCACCTCCGGGGGATAAACGTTGAAGCCCGAGCGGATGATCAGCTCTTTGGTACGGCCGACAATGTGCAGATAGCAGCCATCCAGCCGCGCCAGATCTCCCGTGTTGAACCAACCTTCTGGATCGACGACCTTTGCGGTCACCTCCGGTGCCTTGTAGTAGCCCAGCATCACATTCGGCCCGCGCACATGCAGTTCGCCCACCTCGCCGGACGCCGCCAACTCGCCTGCCCGGCCTACTAGGCGTATCTCGATCCCAGGGATGGCGGGGCCGACCGTGGTGTCCCCGCGGGGGTCGTCGGCGCGGGTGAAGGAAATAGTCGGTGCGCACTCGGTGATGCCATAGCCGTTTTGCAACGGCAGCCCAAAGGCAGCCTCCACGGCTGTCTTGAGGGTCAAGTCCAGCGGAGCTCCAGCCACGCCGATGCTGCGCAGCGTGGGACATGAGACAAGCCCGCCAGAGGTGTCAAGAAGACGCTGGTACATCGTGGGAACGCCTTGGAACCGGGTGACGCCCTGGGCGCTCAGCGCGTCGAGTGCGGCCCTGGCATCAAAGCGGGGCACGAGCTCCAGCCGGGCGCCAAACATCAGCGTGCCAACAAGCACGGACGAGAACCCCACGATATGGGACATCGGCAGCACGCCATAGATGGCGTCGCTTGGTCCCAGTCCACGCATCACGCCTCCGATCGACGCCGTGAACAGCACACTGCGGTGGCTGAGCATCACGCCCTTCGGGGCCCCGGTCGTCCCCGAGGTATAGAGCAATGCACCGACCTGAGCCGCGCCGTCGGCGTGGACAGGTTCGGCAACCGCGGCAAGATCCGCTTCGGTCACCGCCACCTGGCCGACTCCCGGCACCTCGTGAACGGCTGCGCCGAGCCTTTGTCCGTGAAGGGCTGCATCGGGAGAGGCGGAACTCGTTGCAATCACCAGGCGCGCCCCGCTATGGGCACGAATTGCCGAGACTTCGCGCTCACTGATACGGGCATTGACCACGAGGGGCCAGGCATCGATGCTCCCGATCGCCAAGACCAGCACGGCCAGCGCGATCGAGTTTTCGCCAAGCAGCATGACCCGATCTCCAGCACGAACACCTCGCGATTCGAGCCACTGCCCGGCCTGCCGAATGGCCTGCGCCAGTTCGGCGTACGTCAGGGCGCGCGGGCCCTCAGCGACGGCAATGGCATCCGGAGTGCTCCGCGCCCAAGGTTGAATCACCTGATGCATGCGCGCCGGAAGCGCTGTGGCCAAGGCATCCAGATCGTCTGAAGAGAGTTGCATCCTGAGGGTCTACTAAGTTCTGTTTTTAAACTGATGCGATCATAAGTTTGAAAATTGAACTCGTCAACGCTAAAATTGGCGGAATGAAATGGAATGATCTTGAACAGGAACATTGCTCGGTCGCACGCACGGTCTCCGTGATCGGAGATCGGTGGACGCTGCTCGTGCTGCGCGATTGCTTTCTCGGTGTACGCCGCTTCGAAGAGTTTCAGCAGCGGCTCAAGATCTCACGCCCCATGCTTGCGGACCGACTGGGCAAGCTCGTGGAGGTCGGGGTGCTGAAAAAGGTCGCTTATCAGGAGTCGCCTGCGCGATACGAGTACCGGCTGACCTCCAAGGGCATGGACCTTCATCCGATCATCATGGCGATCGTGCACTGGGGAGATATCCACATGGCGGGCGCCGCTGGAAGGCCCGTGCTGCATCGGCACGCCGGCTGCGGGCACTTGTTTGATCCCGTGGTCGTGTGCTCTGAGTGCGCGGCACAGATCTGCGCCAAGGATGTGATCGTGGAAAAGGGGCCGGGAGCCTAGCGGCTCGGCCTTGCTGGCTCCATCTGGCTGCGACTTGCTCCAGCGAAGCCCGATACTCAAGTCCTGAAATGCAAAAAAGGCAGCGCAAACGCGCTGCCTTGGCAGGAACGCCGGCCGAACTACAGGCCTAGCGCCGCCACCCCAGCCTTGGCGATCTGGGCGTCCTCGTTGGCCTTGACGCCGCTCACGCCAATGGCACCCAGGCACTGGCCGTCCTTCATCACCGGCACGCCGCCTTCGAGCAGGCCGTCGATGGCCGGGGCGCTCAGGAAAGCAGTGCGGCCGCCGTTGATCATGTCCTCGTAGCCCTTGCTTTCGCGCCGGCCCAGCGCCGCAGTGCGGGCCTTGGAGACGCTGATGTGCGCGGACACGGGCGCGGCGCCGTCCTGGCGCACCATGCCCAGCAGGTGGCCGCCGTCATCCACCACCGTCACGCTCACCAGCCAGTGGTTCTTCTGCGCCTCGGCCTCGGCGGCTGCCAGCATGGCTTTCACGTCGGCCAGTTCCAGTTCGGGTTTCGTCTTCATGGTCTATCCAATCCTTGGTTTCCAGCAATAGTGCGCAGAGCATAACCGCCACGCATGCGGGTATGCCCTATCGCAAAGGCAAAGCATTTGTGCCTCAAATAACAGTAATTCCAGCACAAATGCCGAAATTATGGCAGGGTCTGGCGCGCAATCTATGCGGCCGCTGCTAGTACGGCTTCTTCCGACTTGACCGAAGGCGCATGTCCATCCCACTCGAACACCGCCATGCTCTCCACATGCGCGGTGTGCGGAAACATGTTGACCACACCCGCCGCGCTGCAGCGGTAGCCCGCCTGGTGCACCAGCAGGCCGGCGTCGCGCGCCAGCGTGGCGGGGTTGCAGCTCACGTAGACGATGCGCCGGGGCGGCGTCCAGCCGGCCGCCTGAGGCGGCAGCGGCGCGGCCCCCTCCACGCCGTGGCGGGCCTTGTGGATGTCGGCCAGCGCCTTGGACAGCGCAAACGCCCCCTCGCGCGGCGGATCGACCAGCCATTTGTCGGCGGCGCCGTCGGCCACCAGCAGCTCGGGCGTCATCTCGAACAGGTTGCGCGCCACGAAACTGGTGGCGGCCAGCACCCTGCCCGCCTGGGCCGACGCCTGGTTCTTCTCATAGTTCTCGCGCGAGCGCGCCACCAGCGCCTCGCTGCCTTCGATGCCCAGTACCTCGCGTGCCAGCGTGGCGATCGGCAGCGTGAAATTGCCCAGGCCGCAGAACCAGTCGATCACACGCTCGCTCTTGCGCGCATCCAGCAGGCGCAGCGCGCGCGTGACCAGCACGCGGTTGATGTGCGGATTGACCTGGGTGAAATCGGTGGGCTTGAACGGCATGGTGATGCCAAAATCCGGCAGGCCGTAGCTCAGCTGCGGGCCGCCTTCATCGAGCAGGTGCACCGTGTCCGGCCCCTTGGGCTGCAGCCACCATTGCACCGCATGCCCGGCGGCAAAGGCCCGCAGCCGGTCCAGGTCGCCGGCGGACAGGGGCTCCAGGTGCCGCAGCACCAGCGCGGTGACCGTGTCGCCGCAGGCCAGCTCGATCTGCGGGCAGGTCTCGCGCGCATCGAGGCTGGCGATCAGCGCGCGCAGCGGCAGCAGCATCGCATCCACGTGCGGCGGCAGGATCTTGCAGGTCTCCATGTCGGCGATGTAGCGGCTCTTGCGCTCGTGAAAGCCCACCAGCACCTTGCCCTTCTTGGCCACATGGCGCACCGACAGGCGGGCGCGATAGCGGTAGCCCCAGGCCGGGCCTTCAATGGGGCGCAGTATGGTTTCGGCCCGCACCTTGCCCAGGTGCCAGAGGTTGTCCTCGAGCACCCGCTGCTTCACCGCCACTTGCGCGCCCACATGCAGGTGCTGCATCTTGCAGCCGCCGCAGGCGCCGGAGTGCAGGCCGAAATGCGGGCAGCCCGGGCGCACGCGCTGGCTGGATTCGCGGTGCACGGCCGTCAGGCTGGCCTGCTCCCAGTTGTTTTTCTTGCGGTGCGTGTTGGCGCTGACCAGCTCGCCCGGCAGCGCTCCGTCGACGAACACCACCTTGCCGTCAGGACGCCGGGCCACGCCCTGGGCATCCATGTCCATGGAGATGATCTGCAGCCAGTCGGCGGGATGCGCGGGTTCAGCGGCCGCAGCCGGGGCTTCGCTGTCCGTGGGAATCTTGTCGTTGTATATGTCGCTCATCCCGCTATTGTCTCAGGCGCGGACCGCTCTCAGGGCGGCGAAATCGCCGGGCGCAGCCGCAGGCCTTCGGTCTCGCGGCCGGCAGTGCCTAGATCGCGGCTGCCGGGGCTGAGCTGGTCGACGCGGTCGGTGCAGATGCTGGCGTCGGGCGAGAACACCAGCCGGCTGCCCTTGGGCGCAATATCCGGCAGGTTCTCGCTTGGCGCGCGCGACATGTCCACCGGCGGCACTGTGTCGCGGTAGATGACTTCGTTCTTGGCGTTGTAGATGGTGTAGCACGCCGCTTGCGCAGCGCCTGCCGTCAACATCAGCGCCGATAGCAGTGGCCGCAATAGCCCCGCCCGTCCTTGGCTTTGAAATGCCATGGTCCCTCTCCTCTTTTGTATGCAGCAAGTGTACTGTGGGCCTGTCTTGCGGTATATGGGTGGCGGCTATCGAGCGGATGATGCAATTTGAATCATTTTTTACTTTTATATTAAACCCTCCCTAGAATTCACTGCATGCGCCATCGTGGCACCGGATCAAGAGAGGTTCAAATGCTGCAGCACCGGGAAGACAAGCCTGACGGCACCAGGAAACTGTCGCGGCGCCAGCTGCTCGATGGCGGCATAGGGCTCGGCGCGCTGCTGCTGGGCGCAGGGATGGCCCGGGCCCATGACGCAATGCACGGGATGCACGCCGGCGGCGCCAGCATGGACATGTCCCCCACCTTCGGCATGGTGCCCGACCAGCCGCTGCCAGCCATGGACCAGCCGCTGGCGGAGCCCGAGCTGCGGCGCTCGGTCAATGGCGTGCTGGATACCAGCCTGCGCGTGGCCTACGGCTACCGGCAGATCGGCGGCGTCAGACTCTATATGAGAGGCTATGAGGGTGGCAGCCCCGGGCCGACCCTGCGCATGAAGCCCGGCGAAACCCTGCGCATCAGGCTTATCAACGACCTGCCGCCCAACCGCGACGCCATGCCGGCCGACATCAGCCGGCCGCACCAGTTCAACAACACCAACTTCCACTTCCACGGCGCGCACGCCAGCCCCGGCGGCATCGCGGACAACGTCATGCGCTCGATGGCCCCCGGCCATGCCTACGACATAGAAATCAAGCTGCCCAAGGACCACACCCGCGGCACTTACTGGTACCACCCCCACCACCACGGCAGCGCCGACATCCAGATGTCCAGCGGCATGGTGGGCGCCATCGTCATCGAAGGCGACTTCGCCGATGTGCCGGAGATCACCGCCGCCCGCGAGCGCCTGCTGGTGTTGACCCAGGTCGTGTTCGATGCCAACGGCATGGTCGAGAACTTCGAGACCCTGTTTCCCGAGACGGCGACCCGTTTTCTGGCGATCAACGGGCAGCGGCGGCCCATGATCGCGATGCGCCCCGGCGAGGTGCAGCGCTGGCGCATACTCAACGCCGCCTACCAGGATGACATGCTGCTTGAGCTGGAGCAGCACGGGCTGCATGCGGTGGCCTACGACGGCATCCAGCTCGGCGCGGTGCAAACACTCAAGCAGCTGCTGATCGCACCGGGCCAGCGAGCCGACCTGCTGGTGCGCGCGGGTCCGGCCGGCACCTATGGGCTCAACGCCATGCCGTACGACCAGGGGCATCCCTCACCCACCGGGGCACTGGCGCGGGTGGTGGTGTCCGGCGAGCCCATGGACATGCCGCTGCCGCGCGCCTTGCCGCGGCCGCCTCTGCAAAGCATCAGGGATGCCGAAATCACCAACCGCCGCACGCTGACCTTCTCGGCCACCGCGCCCGAGGCGGATGCCGCCGGCCACTGGCAGGAGTTCGGCTTTTTCATCGACGGCAAGAAATTCGATCCCCGGCGCATCGACCACCGGGTCAGGCTCGGGGCAGTCGAGGAGTGGAGAATCGTCAACACCCACGAGCATGACGACCATGTCTTCCACATCCACACCAACCCGTTCGAGGTGGTCTCGGTCAACGGCAAGCCGCTGGCCGTGCCGCAGTGGCGCGACTCGGTGATCGTCGACCGCCAGGGCGGCGAAGTCGTGTTCCGCTCGCGCTTTCTCGACTTTACCGGCGTCTTCATGCTCCACTGCCACATGATGAACCATGAGGAAATGGGCATGATGCAGACCGTCGAGGTCTACCGGCCCTGAGCCTCCCGGGGCCGGCGCCCGCCCTCGTCCCCCAATTCATATCCCGCCCTCAACGCCACCTTGCCCATTTGCGGCTGGCGATGGCCTGGGCACGCCCGGCGTCCACCCGTCGCAGCGTGCGATTTGCGTCGCGGCTGTTGTGCAATTGCCTCGCCATTTCCTCTAGGCGACAGGAAACCCTGCACCACACGGGCCTCATCAGTTGCAAACAACAAAATAATAAATAGAATCGTTAACAAAAATTTAATAGATTTAATTCATGTATGCGCTCCGGATGCCGCCCGGCGCAGATGCGTGAAGGGTTTTGGAACTAGAGAGGAAAAAGTGCTGACCAAGAACATCATCCACGCCAGCTGGAGCCGCAAGGCTGCGGCTGCCGCACTGCTGGCCGCAACCGCCCATGCGCACGCATGGACCGTGATCGTCAACGACGCGGGCGACACCACCGGCGCCTGCGCCACCTCCGGCACGGGTAGCTGCACGCTGCGCGACGCCTTTATCTACGCCAATAACAACAATGCCGCCGCCGGAGACAGCCGCATCGAGTTCAATATTGGCGGCGGAGGCGAGCACACCATCAAGCTCACCGCCTCCAACCTGCCCGTTCTCCAAGAGATGCGCTCGCTCACCATCGATGGCACCACCCAGCCAGGCTATGCGAACAACACGCCACGCCGCCCGCTGATTACCCTCGAAGGGGGCGGAAGCGGGCGCGGCATCAGCGCCGCCAAAAACACCACGGTGCGCGGCCTGTCCATTGTCAAATTCGGGCAAAGCGGCATCTATATCACTGGTGATGGCAACACCATCGTGGGCAATCACATCGGTGTGAATGCCTTGGGTACCGAGGCCCCCGGCAACAACTACAACATCATCGTCGTCTCCGGCAACAACAACCGCATTGGCAGCCTGGAAGCCGGTGGGCGCAACATCATCTCGGGGGCCACGGAAGGTGACGCCATCTTCTTCTCCTCGGCGGGGGGAGGCAAGAACAATATTGTTCAGGGCAACTACATTGGCACCGACATCACCGGCGAGATAGCCCTGGGCAACAGGCACTACGGCGTTTCCATCTACCAGAACCATGAAGACGTGCTGGTCGACGGCAACCTGTTCGCCGACAACCGCTGGGGCGCGGTGCAGACGCAGGGCACTCGTGGCGTCAAGGCGAGCAACAACCGCATGGGCACTAATGCAGCAGGCTCGGCCATTCTTGGCGAGCAAAAGTTTGGTGTCTCGATTGACTTCACCAACAAAAGCGGCCACGAGGTCAGCAACAACCAGATCGCCGGCCACAGCGAAGCTGCCGTGGTCACCAATGGCAATGCCGGCGGGCGCAACCCTGGCCTGCTGGTCAGCAACAACCGCATTGGCCTGAGCGCCGATGGCAACACCGTCCTACCAAACTATATCGGCATTCTGCTCAAGAACACGGATGGCGCAACCATCCAGGACAACACCGTGGTCGGCACCCCCCAGTCCGCGATTCAGCTGCAAGGCGACAGCCGCGACAACGTGATCAAGGGCAACCGCCTGGGCCTCAACTCGGACGACAAGCCCATGCACAATCTGGTCGGCATCTCGATGTGGCAAAACGCAAAGAACAATACCGTCGAGGGCAACGTCATCGCGCATAGCCAGCGCTACGGCATTGCCCTGTTCAATAAGGTCCAAGGCGCTACCATCGTTGGCAATAGCATCTACGAAAACAATGGCGCAGGCATCGCCATGAGCGCTGACGCCAACCTCGGCCACGCCGAGCCAGAGCTGACCAAGGTCACCGAAGATGGCATCAGCGGCAAGCTGCAAGGCGCTGCCAACGAGCAATTCCGCATCGAGTATTTCGCCAGCGCGCATCTGAGCGATGGTTCGACGGATCAGTATGCGGCCAAGAAGCTTCTGGGCGCACAGACGGTGACCACCGATGCCAGTGGCCACGCCGACCTCAAGCTGGATGTTGCGGTTCCGCCGCGCAAGGCAGCCTCGGTCAGCGCCATTGCCACCCGCATGTCCACCCACGACAGCTCGCGTATCTCCAAGCCCATGGCCGTGGCCAACAAGGCGCCGCAAGCCTTGGAGCAAAACCTGCAAACCGAGCAAGACAAGCCGCTGCCCATTGTGCTGACCGGCACCGATCCCGATGGCGATACGCTGAGCTTCGCCATTGCCTCGCAGCCCCAGCATGGCAGCCTCAGCGGCCTCGACCCGGCCACCGGCGCCGCGACCTACCAGCCCGCCGCCGGCTATGTGGGCCCGGACTCCTTTACCTTCATCGTCAACGATGGCGAAGGCGATTCGACGCCCGCAACGGTGAACATCACCGTCAACAAGGCGCAGCCGCCAGTGGTTCCACCCAAGGCTGCGGTACCGGTACCGGGCCTGCAGCCAGGCACCGTGCTGCTGCTGACCCTGCTGCTCGCCGGCCTCGCCGCCGTGCGCCGCAGGGCATGAAGAGTTTCACAACGAGAGGGAAAAAAGTGCTGACCAAGAATACCAACCGCCCCCCGTGGGGCCGCATGGCTGCGGCTGCAGCCATGCTCGCCATCACCGCCCATGCGCATGCATGGACCGTGATCGTCAACGATGCCGCCGACACCACCGGCAGTTGCGCCACCACCGGAGCCGGCGCCTGTACGCTGCGCGATGCGTTCACCTACGCCAATGCCAACCATGCAGTCGGCGAGGACAACCGCATCGAATTCAACATCGCAGGTGGGGGCGAGCACACGATTGCGCTCGGCTCCGAGCTGCTGCCCGCCCTCCTCGCCCCGGCCGCGCCAGCCCGCTCGCTCACGCTCGATGGCAGCACCCAGCCGGGCTATGCGGGCCATACGCCGCGCCGGCCGCTCATCACCGTGCAGGGCGACAAAAGCAGCCGCGGCATAGCCATCTCCGGCCACACCACCGTGCGCGGGCTGGCGATCGTCAATTTCGGCTTTGGCGGCATTACCATCGACGGCGATGCGAACGCCATTCTCGGCTGCCATGTCGGCGTGGATGCATCGGGCACCCAGGGCATGGGCAGCAGCTACAACATCGTCATCAATACAGGCGCTGGAAACCGCATCGGCAGCCTGGATGAAGGCGGGCGCAACATCATCTCCGCCGCAGCAAACGGCCCCGGAATCAATTTCACCTTCTTGAAGAAAAGCCAGAACACCGTCATCCAGGGCAACTACATAGGCACCGACATCAGCGGCAATGCCGCGCTGGGCAACAATACCGGGATCAAGCTCTCAAGCGGGCATGATGACGTGACCATCGACCGCAACCTGGTATCCGCCAACCGCTTTGGCGGCATCGCCACGGGCGGGAGCCGCACCATCGTGACCAACAACCGCGTGGGCACCAATGCGTCGGGCATGGAGATACTTGGAACCCAGGAGTTCGGGATCCAGGCCTACTATTCCAAAGGCGGAGGCCAGGAAATCCGCGCCAACCTCGTCTCCGGGCATGACAGGGACGGGATCGGCAGCGATGGCGATGCCGACACCCGCAACCCGGGCATGCAGGTCGTCGGCAACATCGTCGGCCTGAGCGCCGACGAGAGCAAGCCCCTGCCGAACAAGGGCAACGGCATCGGCATCAAACATACGGACGGCGCGATCGTGCGCGGCAATATCGTCGGTGGCAACCAGGGAACCGGGATCGACCTCAAGGGGCCGGGCAACAGCAACAGGGTGCAGGCCAACCTGGTGGGCATCAACTCGCGCGGCGAAACCATGCCCAACGAGAGCAGCGGCATTGGGCTGTGGAGCAGCGCGAGCGGCGAGCTCAAACACAGCCTCATCGGCGGTGAATCGGCCTCGGATGGCAATATCATCGCCAATAGCCCGGGCTTTGGCATCGTGCTGTATTCGGTGACCGTCCAGGGCACCTCCATACTGGGCAACAGCATCTACAGCAACGCCAGGGGCGGCATAGCCATGTCGCAAGACAAGAACGGCAATACGGCCAACCGCGGCCAGGTCCGGCCAGCCCTGAGCGGCATCACGAAAAACAGCGTCAGCGGAACACTGAATGGTCCCGCCAGCGAGAGCTTTCGCATCGAGTATTTCTCGACCCCCCGGCTGAGCGACGGCTCGCCCGCGGCCTATGCGGCCAAGACGCTGCTGGGTGTGCAGACGGTATCCACCGACGCAGCGGGCCAGGCCTTGCTGCAGCTGGATGCCGCCATGCCATCGGGCAAGCTGGCGACGGTCACCGCGATCGCCACCCGGCTGTCCACCCGGGATAGCTCCACCATATCCGGCCCGCCGCTCGCGCTCGGCAACCAGCCGCCGCAGGCCACGGCGCAAGACCTGCAGACCGAGCAGGACAAGCCGCTGGCCATCGTGCTGGCCGGCAGCGACACCGATGGCGATGCGCTGAGCTTTGCGATTGCCTCGCCCCCGCAGCACGGCAGCCTCACCGGCCTTGACCCAGCCACCGGCGCGGTGACCTACCAGCCCGCCGCCGGCTATGTGGGGCCGGACTCCTTCAGTTTCATCGCCAATGACGGCGAGGAGGATTCCGCGGCCGCCACGGTCAACATCACCGTCAACCAGCAGCCGCCTCCGCCGCCACCTCCCCCGCCGCCGAGCGCCGCCGTGGTGCCGGTTCCCGGCCTTCAGCCCGCCGCGGTGCTGGCCTTGGCCCTGGTGCTCGCCGCCCTGGCTGCCTTGCCTGCTCGCGGCAGGCGGCGAGGCAAGCCGCATTGAGCGCAGCCCGGGCTCATTGCCCTTCGCGCAGGCCGCTGGAGCGCTCCACGCGGCGCTGCACCGCGGCTTCCAGCGTGCGCAGGCCCTGGCCGGCCGTCGCCAGCGTGAGCCATTGGCGGGCGCGGGTCAGGCCGGTGTAGACCAGCTCGCGGGTGAGGATGGGGCTGAGCGTGGGCGGCAGCACCAGCGCGGCATGGCTGAATTCGGAGCCCTGCGACTTGTGCACCGTCATCGCGTAGACCGTCTCCACCGCCTGCAGCCGGCTGGGCAGTACCCAGCGTATGCCTTCGCTGGTGGCGAAGACCACGCGCAGCGCAGCCGGCTGGCCTGGCAGCGCCACGGTGATGCCGATGTCGCCATTCATCAGTCCCAGGCCGTAGTCGTTGCGGGTGACCAGCACCGGCCGCCCGGCATACCAGCCGCTGGTCTGCGCGATGAGCTGGTGGCGGTGCAGGATCTGCGCGATGCGGGCGTTCAGCCCCTCGACGCCCCAGGGGCCGCTGCGCAGCGCGCACAGCAGCTGAAAGCGCCCATGCGCCTGCAGGAGTTGCCGCGCCCAGTTATCGCGCGCGTCCTGGCCCGCTTGATCCTCGCCCTGCGGCATGCTGGCCAACAAGCCCAGGTAGTGGGCATAGCCCTGCGGCCCGGCGCCATCGGCCTGTACGGCCGCGGGCGCAAAATGCCGGCCGCCGCCCTGCACCACCAGCTCGGCGAGCAAGGGGCCTGTGGCATCGGCCAGCGTGTATACGGCCAGGTCGCCATGGCCATGGCGCAGCACCTGGCGCATGCGGCGCACATCGCCGGCATTGACGGCCGCGGCCAGCTGGCCGATACCGCTTTCGCCGTCGAAACGGTGGCTGTGGCGCAGCATGGCGACGCACTGGTCCAGCGGCTGGCCCATCAAGTCCTGCATCGCGGCGGGCACCTGCTCGCCGGTGGCGGCCTGCAGCCACTGCACGGTCTCGGGCCAGTACAGGCCCTGGTCGGCGTGGCGGCAGAGCTCGCCCAGCACCGCGCCGGCCTCCACCGAGGCGAGCTGGTCCTTGTCGCCCAGCAGTACCAGGCGGGCCTGCGGCGCCAGGGCAGCGAGCAGCGCGGCCATCATTTCCAGATCGACCATCGAGGCTTCGTCGACCACCACCACATCCCAGGCCAGCGGCTGGCCGGCATGGTGGCGGAAATGCCGGCTGTCGGGGCGGCTGCCCAGCAGGCGGTGCAGGGTCTGGGCCTGGCTGGGGATCAGGGTATGCAACGGCGCAGCGCCTGCGGGCACCGGTGGCAGTTGTCCCTGCCCCAGCCGGCCCAGCGCACCGGTAATGGATTCGGTGAGCCGCGCCGCGGCCTTGCCGGTGGGCGCGGCCAGCGCGATGCGCAGCGGCCGGCCCTGGGCTTGCAGCGCGCTGGCCTGCAGCAGCGCCAGCAGCTTGACCACGGTGGTGGTCTTGCCGGTGCCGGGGCCGCCGGTGATGATGGCAAAGCCGCTCGATGCGGCCAGCGCGCAGGCCATCTTCTGCCAGTCGGGCTGGCTGCCTGCGGCGCCGGGCGGGAACAATGCATCCAGGCTGCGGCGCAGTTCGGCGCCGGCCTCTCGCCGCAGCTCAGCCTGCCCCAGCCGCGCGGCAATCGCCTGGCCCACGTCCTGCTCGTACTGCCAGTAGCGGCGCAGGTACAGCCGCGTGCCCTGCAGCACCAGGGGCGTGCCCGTAGCGCCGGCCTGGGCTGCGGGCGCCACCAGCTCGGAGGCCGCCAGCGCCTGCTGCCATTGGCTTGCCGTGCAGCCGAGCAGCAGGTCTGCCGGCAGCGGCACGCCGGCCTGCTGCGCACCGTCGGGCGGCAGCGAGAGCACGAAGCGGCTGTCGGCCAGCGCCGCGGCCAGATCGATGCAGACATGGCCGCGCCCGAGCTGGTGGCTGGCCAGCGCCGCAGCCAGCAGCACCGGCGCGCCGCCAGTCCCGGCCTGGGGCGACAGCTGGTGCAGGAACTGCGCAAAGGCCAGATCCAGCGGGCGCAGCCAGCCCTGCTCCACCCATTGGCGCAGCACCTGCAGCAGTTCGGCGGCGGGCATGCGCATCATGGCTGGGCCCCCGCGAACAGCTGGTCCAGCGCCTCGATCAGCGCGCGCGGCGGCCGCTCCAGATACAGGCCCTGGCTGGGTGCGCCCGCGCCGCGCAGGAACCAGTAGGCCGCGCCGCCCAGGTCGCGCTCGTAGTCGTAGTCGGCGATGCGCAGGCGCAGCAGGCGGTGCAGCGCAAACAGGTAGAGCGTGTATTGCACGTCGTAGCGGTGGGCGAGCACGGCGGCGCGCATGGCATCGGCGGTATAGGCCGCGTCGCTCTCGCCCAGCCAGTTGGATTTGTAGTCCACCACATAGTGGCGGCCCTCGTGGCACAGCACCAGGTCCATGAAGCCCTTGAGCATGCCATTCAACTGGTTCGGCGCCAGCGCCGGCCGGCTCTGGCCGGGCGCGACATGGCGGCGCACCAGCGCATCGAGCGCGCCCGCCGAGGCCTGGGCGATGCTGAACCAGAACTCCATCTCCACCTGGTAGCCGGCCAGCTGGTCCAGGCGCAGCGGCTGCCGGGCCTTCGGCAGGCGCAGCGGCTCGGCCAGCCACTGCAGCACCCATTGCTCAAGCGGCGCGCTCCATTCCTGCCAGCCGCGCACCAGGCAGCGGCGCTCGATCAGCTGGCGCAGGGCCTGCCGGCCCTCGGGTGTGGCCGACACGCAGGCAAAGCCCTGGCTGCCGCACCATTCGAGCAGGCCATGCAGGAAGTTGCCGGCATCGGCGCCCTTGGCAAAGGCGTGGATGCTGCCGGGCGCAGGCAGGGCCATGGTGGGGGTGGCTTCGTCGGCATGGCCAGCCGCTTCGTCGCCCGGCCCGGGCGCTGCATCGCCGGCCAGCTCCAGGTACTGGTCCTGGCCGGCGGTTTCGGGCTCGGGCACGGGGAGCAGGTCTGGCGGCAGCTCCAGCGCCAGCGCCGCTGCGGGGGCGAGTTTTTCGGTCAGCGCCGAGAAGCTGGCGATCCACCAGTGCGGCCGGCGCGCATGCCGGGCGCTGCGCGCCGCGGCCAGCGGCGGCGGCACGGGCGGCTGGTAGCGCTCGGTGCCGATGGCGGGCGCCGGCTCGACCGCCATGCTGGCGCAGCCGGCGCAAAACTGCTGCAGCCGGCCGGGCAATTCGGCATCGGCCACCGGGCTGCCGCCGGCCAGCAGGTAGCCGAAGGCGCTTTTCTCCAACTGGTTGGCCTTGGCCTGGCCGGGGGCCAGCGGCGCGATGCCCAGCCAGGTGGCGTATTGCGCGCGCGTCAGCGCCACGTAGAGCAGGCGCAGGTCTTCGGCCAGGCGTTCGTCGTTGTAGCGCTGCACGGCCTCGGCATTGGCGCGGTTGAGCTGCACCACCAGCTGGCCGGCCTCGCCGTCGTGGAACTGCGGGTAGCTGCCGGCATTGCTGCGCCAGTCGCGCCAGCCGCAGATGAAGGGCAGCAGCACCAGCGGGTATTCCAGCCCCTTGGATTTGTGGATGGTGACGATCTGGATCAGCTCGGCATCGCTTTCCAGCCGCACGATGTCTTCATCGCGCCCCTGGCCTTGCAGCTGCTCGGCATAGGCGCGCAGCAGCGCGTGCTCGCCATCGAGCTGGGCGGCCTGGCGCTGCAGCCATTCGGCCAGGTGCAGCATATTGGTCAGGCGCCGCTCGCCGCCGGGCTGCTGCAGCCAGCGCGCGGGCAGGCCGTAGGCGGTGAGCCACTGGCGCAGCATGGGCAGCGGGCCGTGGCGCTGCCACAGCGCGTGCAGCTCGCGCATGCGCAGGGTCTGCGCCTCCCAGAAGGCTTCGTCGGTGTTCAGGCGCTCCAGTGCGCCCAAGTCCCAGCCCATGCAGGCGCTGGCCAGTGCGCGGCGCAGCGCGGTGTCGTCGCCGGGCTGGGCGCAGGCGGCCAGCCAGTGCTGCAGATCGGCGGCCTCGGGCGTGGCGAAGACCGAGTCGCGGTCGGACAGATAGACGCTGGCCAGCCCGCGCTGGGCCAGCGCCGCGCGCATGGCCTCGGCCTCGCTTTTCTGGCGCACCAGCACCGCGATGTCGCCGGGCCTGAGCGGCGTGAGCTGCTCCGAGCCGGCCTCGGCAAAGCCGGTGCGGCCCTGGCGCGCCTCGGCCAGCCAGCGCACTACTTCGCTGGCCGCGGCCTGGGCCATGTGCTGGCGGTAGTCGGCCGGGCGCACCGGCAGCTCGCCCGCGGGGTCCATGCGCCACAGCGTGAGCGCGGCCGCGCCCTGGCCGGCGCGCCGCCATTGCAGCTCGCGCCCGCGCGCGGCAACCGGCACGAATGGCACCGGGTTGCCATGCGCGCCGGCAAAGCGGAACGCGCCTTGCGCATAGCCCTCGGCCTGCGCAAAGCAGTGGTTGACCGCCTCGACCATGGCGCTGGTGGAGCGGTAGTTGGTACCCAGCGCATAGTGGCGCGGCGCGGTGGCGGCGCGGGCGCGCAGGTAGGTGTGGATGTCGGCGCCGCGAAACGCGTAGATGGCCTGCTTGGGGTCGCCGATCAGCAGCAGGGCGCAGTCTTGGCGGTTGTCTTCAATGCGGTAGATGCGCTCGAAGATGCGGTACTGCAGCGGATCGGTGTCCTGGAACTCGTCGATCATCGCCACCGGGAACTGCCGGCGGATGCGCGTGGCCAGCACATCGCCGCCGCGCGCGGCCTCTTCGGCCAGCGCCGCGTCCAGCCGCGCCAGCAGGTCGTCGAAGCCGAGCTCGGCGCGGCGGCGCTTTTCTTGCTGCACGCTGGCGCGCACTTCGACCAGCGCGTGGCGCAGCAGCCGGGCCTGCAGCTGCGCCAGCACGTCGGCATCGGGCTCGCTGGCCAGCCAGGCGTCGATCGCGGCGAAGGCCGGATGCTGCGGCACCGGGTGGCCGCCCTTGGTCTTGATGCCGTCCTGCCCGTAGCGCCGGATGTTGTCAGGCGCATCGCCGCCTTCGCTCCAGGCGCGCATGGCCTGCATCCAGCTGTCGAACTCGCCTTCGCGGTCTTTGTTGCGGTAGGTGTTGCCGTTCAAATAAGGGAGCAGCTCACGCAGTATGCAAGCCACTTCCAGATTGTTTTCATGCCACAACACCCGTGCAGCCTGCGCTAGCTGCTCGCTTTTTTGCATATCTTCGGCATGGCGCGCCAGGGCGTCGAAGACATCCGCGTCGCTCAGCGCTGCGTCGTCGTAGCGCAGTTGGGCATCGCCGCGCGCCAGCAGCGGGCGCAGCGCGGCCTGCAGCTCCTGCGGGCCGCGAAAGCAGCGCCGCACGGCGCGCGCGGCCGCCAGCGGCAGCGGATAGGCATGGCGGCGCCAGTAGTCTTGCACCGCCTCGGTCAAGAGCTCGCTGTCGTCGGTGACCAGCTCCTGCTGGAACAGGCTGCCGCTGTCGAAGGCATGTTCGCGCAGCATGCGGTAGCACCAGCTGTGGATGGTGGAGACGGCGGCCTCGTCCATCCATTCGGCGGCCAGGCGCAGCTGGCGGGCGCAGCCGGGCCAGCGTTCGGGCGCGTATTCCTCGCACAGCGCGAGCAGCAGCGGGTCTTTGCACGGCAGCCCGTCGAAGGCCTGCGCGGCCTGGTTCAGGCGCTGGCGGATGCGGTCGCGCAGCTCTTGCGTGGCGGCATCGGTGAAGGTCACCACCAGGATCTCGGGCGGCATGAGTGCGCGCTCGAAGGCCTGCTCGCCGCCGTGGCGCAGCACCAGGCGCAGGTAGAGCATGGCGATGGTATAGGTCTTGCCGGTGCCGGCGCTGGCCTCGATCAGCCGGCTGCCGTGCAGCGGGAATTGCAGCGGGAGCAAGGGCTCGGTCATGTCATGCGCCCTCCTCGCCCTGCAGGGGCTGCAGCGCGGCCATCAGCGGGGCGTACAAGGCCTCGGCCAGCGCTTCGCTGTCCGGCCCCCACCAGGCGTCGAACTGCGGGTAGGTGCGCTGCAGCGCGGCACTGCGCTGCAGCTCGCCATCGCGTTGCTGGCTGCCCTCGTAGCAGGCCCTGGCCTTGGCCAGGTCGCGGGTTTCCAGCCAGCGCAGGGCCGTCTTGCTAGCGATGGGCAGCGGGCGGCGCATGCCTTGGGCCCAGTGCGCGGCCAGCGTGGCGAGCTGGCCGGCGGCCTCGCCGCGCGCGAGCGGCGCGAGCTGCAGCGGATCGCTTTCGCTGCTGAGCAGCGTGGCCGTGGGGCCGAGCGCGTACTGCAGCGCCAGGTGCTCCACCCATACGCGCAGCAGCGCCGACCAGCGCTTGGAGCCGCCGGCATGCAAGGCGCCGTCAACCGCCACCCAGCGCGCGAGCGTGCCGCCGGCATTGCGCCGCAGGCCGCTGATCCAGTCTTGCAGCTGCAGGCCGCTGGCCGCATCTTGCCAATCGAACTCCACCGGCTGCGCCAGCGCCTGGGGCCAGGCGGCGGCAATCCGCGCATCGTGCGCCAGCGCGCGCCAGACCTTGGCGCGCACGTCGTCCACCGCGCATTGCGCAAAGGCGCGCAGCGGCAATCGGCCCTCGCGCGCCAGCTGCTGCACCGCCTGCTGCCAGGGCTCGTGCAGGGCCTGCTGGAAGGCGTCGGCCGGCAGCGCCGCATGCGCCTCGGCCCAGGGGCGCAGCGGGCCGGTGAGCGCGGCCTGCAGCTGCCAGGCCTCGAGCCCGTCGAATGCGAAGGCCTCGGCATCGAGGCTGGCGGTAGCGTCGCCGCGCAGCACGATCTTGAGCCGCTGGCGAAAGAAGGCGTCGACCGGCTGGGCCAGAAAATCGCCCAGCGCACGCAGCGCCAGCGGCGCCTGCGGGGCCATGGGCGGCAGCGCCGCGCCGGCCTCGGCGGGCAGGACGCCATCGTGCACTTCGCGCCATTCATGGGCGTAGGTGAAAAGCTGCGCCTCGCCCTGGCCCGAGAAATACCGGTTGCTGAAAGGCTGCAGCGGGTGCTCGGTGGTCAGCGCGGCGAGCAGCTCGCCGCCGCCCTCCAGCCGCCAGCCGGCGGCCAGGTGGTCGCGCAGCTGGCCGATCAGCACCGATGGCGCGCGCTCGCTGCCATCGCGCACGCTGCGGCCCACCCAGCTCACATAGAGCTGCTCGCGCGCCGACAGCAGGGCTTCGAGCAGCAGGTAGCGGTCGTCGTCGCGGCGCGAGCGGTCGCCGGGGCGCCAGTCCTGCGCCATCAGGTCGAAATCAAGCCGCTGCGCCGGGCGCGGGAAGGCGCCGTCGTCCATGCCCAGCAGGCAGACCATGCGAAACGGTATCGCGCGCATCGGCATCAGCGTGCAAAAACTCACCGCGCCAGCCAGAAAGCGCTGCTGCAGCCGGCTCTGGTCAAGGCCGGCAAGCCAGGCTTCGCGCGCCACCGCCAGCGGCAGCGGCGCATCGAAGCCGGCATCCTGCACGGTCTGCAGCCAGCCCTCAAGCAGCTGCATGAGCTGCGCCTGCAAGAGCGCATCGCCTTCGGCCTCGGGCGCGAAAAAGTCGGCCAGCAGCTGCTGAAAGCGCTGGCCCCACTGCAGCGGCGTGGCGGGCGTGGCCAGGGTTTCGCCATGCTCGCGCAGGCGCGCCAGCAGCGCATGCAGCGGGCCGAGCACCGCGGCGTCGAGGCCGCCGATTTCGTCGTAGGGCTGGATGCCGGCGAATGCCGGACCCTGCCCCGCCGCATAGCCCAGCAGCATGCGCGACAGGCCGAATTCCCAGCTGTTGACCGCGCCCGCCTCGGCCAGGCCCAGGCTTTCGCGCTGGCGCGCATCAAGCCCCCAGCGCACGCCCGAGCCTTCGAGCCAGCGCTGCAGCAGCGGCAGCTCGGCCTCGGCGATGCCAAAGCGCGCGCGCAGCGCCGGCACTTCGAGCAGGTCGAGCACCTCGCTGGCGGTGGCGCGGCTTTGCGGCAGCTGCAGCAGCTGCTCCAGCGCACGCAGCAATGGCTCGTTGCCGCGGCGCTGCTGGTCGGCCACGGTATAGGGGATGTGGCGCGGATCGCCCGGCGCGATGCGGCCGAACACCGCCGCGATGTGCGGTGCGTAGCTGTCCACATCGGGCACCATGACGATGATGTCGCGCGGCGACAGCGTGGGGTCGGCATCGAGCCGCGCCAGCAGCTGGTCGTGCAGGATCTCGACCTCGCGCTGCGGGCTGTGGGCGATGTGAAAGCGTATCGATGCGTCGGTGCGCGCGTTCACCGCCGGCCACTCGGCCTGGGTTTCGCGCAGCGGCCGCAGCTCAAGGATGTCGTCGTGCAGCTGGGCCAGCAGCGTGGCCGTGCCCGCGCCCTCGAACAGGTCGATGCGCCCGCCCGACACCGGGCCGAAGCGCTCGCGGTAGTTTTGCGGATCGTCGTATTCGTCTATCAGGTGTATGTAGTCGCGCCCCTGCTTGCCCCAGGCCGCCAGCAGCGGATGGGCATGCTGGTGCAGCAGCTCTTCGCTCAGCTCCTGCGGCAGGCCGGGCTTGCGCGCCTGGCGCCGGTAAGGCAGGCGCAGCAGGTCGCGGTCGGCCACGATATCGGACCAGTGGTGGCGGCAGGGATTGTGCACGCACAGCAGCACCTGGCTGTGCCGCGCCATGGCCGCCAGCGCCTGCAGGGCCTGCGCCGGCATGGCGGAGATGCCGAACACCACGATGCGCCGCGGCAGCGCCGCCGGCCGCTCGGCCAGGCCGGCCAGCGCCTGCATGAAGCGCTGGTGCACGCCCGAGCGCGCCAGCTGCATGGCAGCCGCGCCCGCATCGGCCAGCAGCGCCCGCCACAGCAGCGGCTGCCATTGCTGCTCGGGCGGCAGCGGGGCGGCCTGGCCTCTGGCGTTGCGCAGCTGGTCGCGGCCCTGGCTCCAGTCGCCCAGCCAGTCGGCGCGGTAGACCTGGTACTGGTCGAACAAATCGGCCACGCGCTCGGCCAGCTGGTAGTGCTTGCGCAGCTCGTCGTCGCCCGCGAGGAACTGGCGCAGCCCGGCGAACGCGGGCTGCGCCAGCAGCGGCGGCAGCAAGCGCAGCAGCCGCCAGGCGAGCGGCGCCTTGTCGAGCGGCGAAACCTCGGGCACCTCATGCGCGCCCAGCACGGCGCGGTAGGCTTGCCACAGGAACTGCGAGGGCAGCTGCAACTGCAGCGCCGCGGCCACGCCGCAGCCGCCCTGCTCCTCGGGCCGCGCCAGCGAGAACTTGAGCCACTGCGCGATGCCGTTGCTTTGCACCAGCACGGTCTCGCTGGCCAGCGGCGGCAGCGGGTGGCGCCGCATCCAGCCCACCAGCACATCGAGCAGCTTCTCGGGCTGGTTGCCGTGGAGCACCATCAGGCCGGGCGACAGTTCATGCATGGATGGTCAAACGAAAAGGGCCGCGATGGCGGCCCGGGATAAAGACTGCAGGGTAGTCTAGCGCATCGAATGCCAACTCATACCGGTTTGCATTCGAAGCGAGAACCAGGCGCGAAGCCGCAGACAGTATTGGCATACGGCAAGGCGAGGCAACGCAGTTATCGCTTTGAAGGCGAATCGGTATCAATCGACTTTGGCGCCCGAGGACTTGACCACTGGCGCCCAGCTGGCGACCTCGGACTTGATGAAGGCGCCGAACTGCTGCGGCGTGTTCTTCTCGGACACCGCGCCGAGCTTGGCGTAGGCTTCCTTGACCTCGGGCTTGTCGAAGGCGTGGTTCATCGCCGCGTTGAGCTGGTTCACGATCTCGGGCGGCGTGCCGGCCGGCGCGATCAGGCCGAACCACGACGACACGTCGAAGGGCTTGATGCCGCTTTCCTCCATGGTCGGCAGATCGGGCGCTGTGGGCGAACGCTTGGCGGTGGTGACCGCCAGCGCCCTGAGCTTGCCGCTCATCACATGCGGCCACGACGAGGGCATGTTGTCGAACATGAACTGCACCTGCCCGCCGATCAGGTCGGTGAGCGCCGGGGCGCTGCCCTTGTAGGGAATGTGCTGGGTCTTGAGGCCGGTGCGCAGCTTGAACAGCTCGCCCGCCATGTGGATCGAGGTGCCGCTGCCCGACGAGGCATACGACACCTTGCCCTCGTTGGCCTTGGCATAGGCAATCAGCTCCTGCACGTTCTTGACCGGCACGCTGGGGTTGACCACCAGCACGTTGGGCACCTTGGCGCCCAGCGCCACCGGCGCGAAATCCTTGACCAGGTCGAACTTGACGCCCGGGTACAGCGTCTGGTTGATCGCGCTGGTGACCGCGACGAACAGCAGCGTGTAGCCGTCGGGCTCGGCGCGGGCCACCATCTCGGTGGCGATGTTGCTGCCGGCGCCGGGCTTGTTGTCGACCACGAAGGATTGGCCGAGCGCGGCCGTGAGCTCCTTGGCCATGATGCGCGCCACCACGTCGGTGGTGCCGCCGGCGGAAAAGCCGACGACGATGCGCACCGGCTTGTCGGGGTATTTCCTGGCATCGGCGGCCTGGGCCGGCGCGGCCAAGAGGCCCGCGGCGGCAAGCGCAAGACCCAGGATCGTGGTGCGCCGGATGCTGGTGTTTTTCTGCATGCAAATCTCCGTCAATGAATGGCCGCGCACCGTAGCATGGAAGTGCGGAGCGCGCCCATTCGCACAGACCCCAAGGGCGCGCGGCGGCGGAGACTGGCAGGCTTACTTCAGGGCCTTGAAGCGCATGCGCTTGGGCTTGGCGCCTTCCTCGCCGAGGCGCTTCTTCTTGTCGGCCTCGTACTCCTGGTAGTTGCCGTCGAAGAACACCCATTGCGAATCGCCTTCGGCCGCCAGGATGTGGGTGGCGATGCGGTCGAGGAACCAGCGGTCGTGGCTGATCACCAGCACGGTGCCGGCGTATTCGAGCAGCGCGTCTTCCAGCGCGCGCAGGGTTTCCACGTCGAGGTCGTTGGAGGGCTCGTCCAGCAGCAGCACGTTGCCGCCCTGGATCAGGGTCTTGGCCAGGTGCAGGCGGCCACGCTCGCCGCCCGAGAGGTTGCCGACCTTCTTCTGCTGATCCTGGCCGTTGAAGTTGAAGCGGCCCGCATAGGCGCGCGAAGCCATCTGGAACTTGCCGACGTTGATGATGTCCAGGCCGCCCGAGATGTCTTCCCACACCGTTTTCTCATTCGCCAGCGCATCGCGCGACTGGTCGACAAAGGCCATTTTCACGGTCTGGCCGACGATCACCTTGCCCGAATCGGCCTGCTCCTTGCCGGCGATCAACTTGAACAGCGTCGACTTGCCGGCGCCGTTCGGGCCGATGATGCCGACGATGGCGCCAGCCGGAATATTCATGCTCAGGTTGTCGATCAGCACGCGGTCGCCAAAGCTCTTGGTGACGTTGTGGAACTCGATCACCTGCGTGCCCAGGCGCTCGGCCACGGGGATGAAGATTTCCTGCGTCTCGTTGCGGCGCTGGTATTCGTAGTCGGAGAGCTCCTCGAAGCGGGCGATGCGCGCCTTGCTCTTGGCCTGGCGGCCCTTGGCGTTCTGGCGCACCCACTCCAGCTCCTTCTTCAGGGCCTTGGCGCGGGCCTCCTCGCCCTTTTGCTCCTGCTCCAGGCGGCTTTGCTTCTGGATCAGCCACTCGGAGTAGTTGCCCTTGTACGGAATGCCGTGGCCGCGGTCCAGCTCCAGGATCCACTCGGCCGCGTTGTCGAGGAAGTAGCGGTCGTGGGTGATGGCCACCACGGTGCCGGTGAAGCGGTGCAGGAACTGCTCCAGCCACTCCACCGATTCGGCATCCAGGTGGTTGGTGGGTTCGTCGAGCAACAGCATGTCGGGTTTCGACAACAGCAGCTTGCACAGCGCCACGCGGCGCTTTTCGCCCCCCGAGAGCTTGCCGACCACCGCATCCCAGGGCGGCAGGCGCAGCGCGTCGGCGGCGATCTCGATCTGGTGCTCCGAGTCGGTGCCGGCGGCGGCGATCACCGCCTCCAGCTCGCCCTGCTCGGCGGCCAGCGCGTCGAAGTCGGCATCGGGCTCGGCATAGGCGGCGTAGATCTCGTCAAGGCGCTTCTTGGCGTTGTTGACCTCGGCCATCGCCTCCTCGATCTCCTGGCGCACCGTGTGCTCGGGATTGAGCTGCGGCTCCTGCGGCAGGTAGCCGATGGACAGGCCCTGCATCGGGATGGCCTCGCCCTCGAACTCCTTGTCCACGCCGGCCATGATCTTGAGCAGCGAGGACTTGCCCGAGCCGTTCAGGCCCAGCACGCCAATCTTGGCGCCGGGAAAGAACGACAACGAAATGCCCTTCAAGATCTGCCGCTTGGGCGGCACGGTCTTGGTCAGCTGATTCATCGAGAAAACGTATTGAGCCATGTAGTCTTGGTGTCGAAAAACAGTAAAAAATGGATATCCAAATGGATTTCTGAACCCTAGGATTATCGTTGCATGCGACAATACCCGGGAATTTCAGGTTCCAGTTGCCTGAAACCAGCGCTTTTGCTGCGGACGAAGGACTCGCTCCAGGCTCCACTCTCTGAACCCATCGGTCTGTGACTGGCAGGCAATAAAACCAAAAATTGCTTTGACAAGGCCGATACCCGGCGTCCAGGCTGGACGCACATCTATCAATGACATTTGAAGAACTGAATCTGGCGCCTGCCATCGTGCAGGCCGTGCGCGAGCAAGGCTACGAAGCCCCCACCCCCATCCAGGCCCAGGCCATTCCCGCCGTGCTGCAGGGCAAGGACCTGCTGGCCGGCGCCCAGACCGGCACCGGCAAGACGGCGGCCTTCACGCTGCCGATGCTGCAGCTGCTGAGCCAGTCGCCCACCGCACAGCAGGGCCAGGGCCGCAAGGGCATCCGCGCCCTGGTGCTGGCCCCCACCCGCGAGCTGGCGGCCCAGGTCGAGGAGAACGTGCGCGAATATGCCAAGCACCTGCCCATCCAGTCGACCGTGATCTTCGGCGGCGTGGGCATGAACCCGCAGATCGAGCGCATCAGAAAGGGCGTGGACGTACTCGTGGCCACGCCCGGCCGCCTGCTCGACCTGCAGCAGCAAGGCTTCCTGGACCTGTCCGGCGTCGAGATCCTGGTGCTGGACGAAGCCGACCGCATGCTCGACATGGGCTTCATCCACGACGTGAAGAAGGTGCTGGCCCTGCTGCCCAAGGCCAAGCAGAGCCTGCTGTTCTCGGCCACCTTCAGCGACGAGATCCGCGACCTCGCGGGCACCTTGCTGCGCGATCCGCAGCACATCCAGGTCACGCCGCGCAACACCACGGTGCAGCGAATCAGCCAGCTCATCTGCCCGGTCGGCCGCGGCAAGAAGAAGCAGGCGCTGCTGCACATCGTCAACGAACACAACTGGAGCCAGGTGCTGGTGTTCACCCGCACCAAGTTCGGCGCCAACAACGTGGCCGAGTTCCTGACCAAGAATGGCGTCTCGGCAATGGCGCTGCACGGCAACAAGAGCCAGAGCGCCCGCACGCAGGCGCTGTCGGGCTTCAAGACCGGCGACATCCGCGCCCTGGTGGCCACCGACATCGCCGCGCGCGGCATCGACATCGATGACCTGCCGCACGTCGTCAACTACGAAATCCCCAACGTGCCCGAAGACTACGTGCACCGCATCGGCCGCACCGGCCGCGCCGGCCGTGAGGGCCATGCGGTGAGCCTGGTCTGCATGGACGAGGAAGGCTTCATGATGGACATCGAGCGCTTCACCAAGCAGGAGATTGCGGTGCAGCGCCTCGAAGGCTTCGGCCCCGACGAAGGCGAGAAGGCCGAGCCCATCGCCATGGGCCGCCAAACCATCTGGGGCGGCGCCGGCAAGCCGCCGAGCCGCGAAGTGATGCAGGCGGCAGCCAAGGCCGCCCGCAGCGAGATGATGGAGCGCATCCGCGCCAACAAGGCACCGCGTGGCGGCAGCGCCCCCGCCAAGAGCGGCGGCAAGCCCGCGCCGCGCCCGGCCCAGGCCGATGGCGCCCAGGGCCAGGCCGCAGCAGGCGAGGCTCAGCCTCGCGGCGAACGCACGCCGCGCCCGCAACGCCCGGGCAATGGCCTGGGCCGCGGCACGCCGGCCGGCAGCCACGGCAGCCGCCGCGGCGGCAGCGGCAGCAGCAATGGCGGCGGCCGCAGCGCCGGCCCGCGCTATGACGACCACCACCAGCCTCGCGCCGATGCCCACCTGGGCACACAGTTCGGCGGCACGGTGGACGGCCGCAGCCGCAACCGCAGCGGCGGCGGACAGCCCGACCCGATGCGCACCAGCGTCGACAGCATGGCCGACCGCAACCGCCGCGGCGGCTTCGGCGGCGGCCGGGGCCGCAGCGGTGGCGGCGGCGGCGGTTTTGGCCGCCGTTAAGGCCGCCAGCTAAAAGCCAAGGCTGCCAGCGCTTTCCAACAGGCGCTGGCAGTTTTTTATCGCGGGCCACCCCAAGATAAAAAGCGCCCCTCTCGATGTAATGCTTTTCAATTGGACCGGTGAACTGCATGAATCCCTCGGGAGACCCAGCGTAGCGGGCAAGCGTGGAGCCTTGTTTTGAGGCCGGAGGCCGGGTCTCGCCCCGGCGGGCGAGGTACTTTCTTGTCCCGCCACCGGAGTGCCGGCCACAAGAAAGTACCCAAAGAAAGGCGCCCCGGCTATCCGTGACCCCAGCGCCT
>NZ_JBMDII010000024.1:0-90871 GCF_057808605.1 Comamonas sp. FG99 | reverse complement strand
CCGTGTGAAAGTAGGTCATCGTCAGGCTTCTACAACCGCAATACCCCCCGCGCCTCATAGGCCGGGGGGTTTTGTCTTTGGGGCGGCTGGAAGAATGAAAACCGTGGGCTCAGAACTGCAGGCGGGTGCCGTCCTGGAACACCAGCAGTTCTCCTGATGCGAACGAGGTCCATTGCTCGTTGCGGGTCAACGGCGCAGTCACGATCACGGCCACCCGATCCGAGGGCGATGTCTCCTGCGAAAAATCGACACTGAGGTCTTCATCGCAGAGGTGGGCCTGGGCGAAGGGGTAGGCGCGCTCCACATAGCACAGATGGGTGGTGGCGTGCGCCCATAGCGCTTCGCCGTTGGACAGCAGGAAATTGAAGGTGCCGTGCGGGCTGATGCGCTGTGCCAGCTCGCGCAGCGTATAGGTCAGCTCCTGCACGCTGGGGGTGCAGGCATGCGACTTCCACAGCTCCTGCATGATCCAGCAAAAGACATGCTCGCTGTCGGTGGTGCCTACCGGGCGGAAGTGGGCATGCAGCGGCGGGCGGAAGTCCTTCAGGTCGCCGTTGTGCGCGAAGACCCAGTTGCGGCCCCAGAGTTCGCGCACGAAGGGGTGGCAGTTCTGCAGCAGCACCTCGCCTTGCGTGGCCTTGCGGATATGGGCGATGACGTTGCGGCTCTTGATCGGGTAGCTGCGCACCATTTCCGCCACCGGGGATTGCATGGCCGGGCGGTGGTCCACCAGGTGGCGCAGGCCGCCTTCCTCGAAGAAGGCGATGCCCCAGCCATCGCTGTGGTGGTCGGTATTGCCGGCTCTTTGCGCGAAGCCGGTGAAGCTGAAGGTGATGTCCGTGGGGGTATTGCAGTTCATACCCAGCAATTGGCACATGGCTGTTCTTTCAATGGCACATCGGTGGATGATAGGCGTGTGCGGCGATCATGCGGCCGAAGCCTGGGCCTTGCCTGAGTTTTTCAGCTGCCATGCGGCCGCTGCCGCCAGCATGCACACCAGCGTCAGGATCCAGAAGGTGTCCCTGAAGCCTGCCAGGCGTTCCGCGGTGCTGATGCCCGGCAGCGGCGACAGCCCGGCATAGTGGCCGGTGCGCCACTCCAGCATGATGCCGCACAGGCTGACGCCGGCGGCTCCCCCCAGCATGCGCACGAAGCTGAAGGTGCTGGAGCCCTGGGAGATCAGGCTTTTTTCCAGCGGGCGTATGCTGCCCAGCGTCAGCGACGGCAGCACGAAGCCCAGGCCTATACGGCCCAGTATCGACAGGCCCACCAGCAGCCATAGCGACGACTCGGGCTGCAGCATGCCAAGCCACACGAAGGACAGCGCCAGCAGGCTGAGCCCGCCGGCCACCAGCCAGTGGATGGGCAGGCGGTCCGCAAGGCGGCCGGCAATGGCGATGGCTCCGCCCAGCACCAGCCCCGACGGCAGCAGTGCGGTGCCGACGACGGAGGGCGAATAGGACAGCCCCAGCTGCATCAGCACCGGCAGCAGGTAGGTGGAGCCGAACAGCGCGACGCCATAGATGAATGCCACGACGCAGCCGACCGCAAAGGGGCGGCACTCAAAGAGGCGCAGGTCCATCAGCGGCTTGCTGCCGCGGCCCAGCAGCCGCCTTTGCCAGGCGACGAAGGCGGGCAGGCAGGCGATGGCCAGGCACAGCAGGATCGTGCCTTCGTAGAAGGATGCGTTGCCCAGCGCCACCAGGCTGTTGAGCAGGGAGACGGTGCCGATGGTGGCGATCGCCAGGCCCACCCAGTCGAGCGACTGGCCGTTGCGATCGGCTTGTGCGCCGCCGGGCGCGGTGACGGGCACATAGCGCAGCGCCAGCCAGATGGATGCCAGGCACAGCGGCACCACCATGAAGAACACCGAGCGCCAACCGAACCAGTCGATCAGCACCCCGCCGACGCTGGGGCCTATGGCCGGCGCCAGCACGATGCCGAGGCCGAAGATGCCATTGGCCCGTCCCTGCTCGTGCGGCTCGAAGGCGTGGAGGATGATGATCGCGGGGATGGGCTGGATCACGCCGGCCGCAAAGCCTTCGGCTACCCGCGCCAGCAGCACCAGGTTGTAGTCGCCGGCAAAGCCGCCGCCGATGCCGCCGGCCATCAGCAGCAGCACCGAGCCCAGGTAGGTGTTGCGATAGCCATAGCGCGACAGCAGCCAGGGCGTGGTGAGCATGGCGACGGTGGTGGCGACCATGAAGGCCGAGGTGACCCACTGCGCGCGCGACTGCCCCAGGTTGAAGTGGTGGCTCATCTCGGGGATGGCCACGTTGAAGATGGTGGAGGAGATGATGGCCGCCATCGTGCCCACCATCGATGCAAACAGCAGCAGCCAGCGAAAGCGCTCGCCATGGCGTTCACGCAAATCCTGCACGGTGAGATTGCGAATCGGCATAGATATTCAGTGCATGAGGACAGGCGCCGCGCTGCGGGCGGCCTGTGCGGTATTCGATTGTGCCCGCACTGCGGGCGGTGCAAGACCGGTGATTTCGCCAGGGGGCTGAGGGCCGGAGCCTGGCGTTATCCGCGATCTGCGGGCAAGGGGGCGGGCTTGCCTGGGGGCGCGGGCGGCTGGGCGCAGGCGGCGCAGATGCAGCGCCGCCCCCGGTGCTGCGGCGCGATGGCAGCCAGCGCCGCGGGCGCGATAGGCGCGCTCATGCACCAGCACTGCCCCGCCGGCAGGCCCTGGGCGATGGCGCATTGGTTGGCGCCGCCGCAGACCGGGCACAGCGATTCGAGGGGAGAGGCAGTCATGCGGCAGCCGGCACGGCCGGGGCGGTCAGCGTGCCGGCCAGCAGTTCCGGCAGCCGCTCTATGCCCATGCGAAAGCCGCAGGCCTGCGCATGGCCGCCGCCGCCCATGCTTTCGGCCAGCGGGATGCAGTTGAATTCGGAGCGCGAACGCAGGCCGACCTTGACGCCTTTCTCGCTGGCGGACCACATCAGCGCAAACGTGCCGCTCTGGCGCGACAGGATGTCGCCGATCTGGCTGTGGAACATGCCGGGGGCGTTGACCATCAGGCCGGCCACGCCGTTGAAGACGATGGGGGCGGCGCCTTCGGCGATGTCGGCGCACAGCTTCTGGAACTTCTCGTCCATGGCGCCGCCGCGCGCGGTGAATTGAACGATCTGCTCCGCGCTGAAGGCCGCGATCTCGGCCCAGCGCTCGAAGCTGCGCGGCTCCATGTCCAGCGCGGCCAGGAAGGCTGCGCTGTCGGGATATTGCCAGCGCCAGATGTCGCGGTCCTCGATATGCAGCACCAGCGCCGGAATGGCCTGGTCGGGGTGGAAGAATTCCCAGGCCAGGCGGGCACCGGACTTGTTCATGTCGAAATGCACGACGCCGCAGCGGCAGCGGTAGCCGCTGAGTTTCTCGGCAGCGCTTTTGTGGTGGTCCAGCAGCACCAGCTTGGCGCTGGCGGCCTCGATGGCCGCGAGCAGTTCCGGGCCAAAGGCAAAGTCGAGAATGTAGACCGCCCGGCCCGCGAGCTCGGGCAGGTCGGCGATGGTCTGCACATCGCCATGGTCCACGCCCCGGTATTCGGCCTTGTCGCCAAAGAACAGCCAGGCCGCCAGCGCCGCGCCAAAGCCGTCGGGGCAGCGGCGGCCATGGTAGATGATCAGGGGATGCGGGTCTTGCAGGTCGGCAGCCACCGGCAGGCGGAGATCGGGCAACAATTTCATGCCGCTATTGTCCTGCGGCGACAATACCCAAGGCAGGCGGGCGGCTAGCCGGTGTTGGCAGGGCCAGCTGGGGCTTCTTCATACCAGCTATGAACGGCTGCCGATTGTTGGAGGCCCGCGGCATCCGTATAGTTTTCAAATGCCGGCCCCAGGGCCGGCCTGTCAGGCAAACCACAGGGGAGAAAGCGATGGAGATAGAAGCGGCCATCCGCAATGGTTGGTATCCGGTCGCCATCGTCGACGACCTGGAGGACGGCAAGCGCTACCAGACGCGCCTGCTGGGCGAGCAGGTGGAATACGGCCGGGATCGCGCCGGGGTTTTCACGGCGCAGCGCGCCGGGCCCGGGGCCTGCCATGTGGCCACCCGTTTGCATACGCACTGGGTCTCGTTGGGCGAGGCGCCGCAGCCGTTTTTCTCGGTGCCCGAATTCGACGAGGCCGAGCGGCGCGTCCTGGGGGCCGGATCCATGCAGGTCCATGTCTCCGGCCTGCGGGCCATCGAGAACTTCCTCGACATGGCGCACTTTCCTTATGTGCATACCGGCTACCTGGGCGAGGAGCCCCATACCGTGGTGGCCGAGTACCGGGTGGAAATCGAGGCCGAGACCAATGAGATCTACGCGCGCGACTGCCGCTTCTTCCAGCCCATGGCCGCCTCTGCGGCAACCGGCGGCATCGATGTGGACTATATCTACCGCGTCGCCCGGCCGTTCGTTGCCATTCTCTACAAGACTTGCCCGCCCCAGCCGGCGCGGCGGGATGTGATCTGCCTGTTCGTGCAGCCGGTGGATGAGGAGTGGTGCGTCGCGCACGTGGTGATGGCCTATCTCGACGATACCTCCAGCGACCGGGACTTGCGGCTGTTCCAGCAGACCATCTTCGGGCAGGACCTGATGATCCTGTCCAACCATCTCCCGCGCACCCTGCCGCTCGACCCGAAATTCGAGATACCCGCGCGCGCCGATGCCATGTCTGCCGCCTACAGGCGCTGGCTGCGCGACAACCGCATCACCTACGGCACATACCGCACGCTCTGAAGCAGGCGTTCTCGACAGGAAAACATGGTGAATACCCCACTGGATCAATGGTACCCGGTAGCGCGCGCAGACGATCTGCCCCTGCACCACGTCTTTCACGGCCAGCTGCATGGCGCGGAACTGGCGCTGTGGCGCGCAGACGATGGCCAGGTCAATGCCTGGGAGAACCGCTGCCCGCATCGCAGCGTGCGGCTGTCGCTGGGCGTGAACACCGGCGCGACGCTGCGCTGCCAGTACCACGGCTGGCAGTACCAGAGCGGCGACGGGCGCTGCATCCGCATGCCTGCCGCCGCCGATGGCGCGCCGCCGCGCAGCCTCTGCGCACAGGCATTCGCCGCCGCGCAGGCGCACGGCTACGTCTGGGTCAACCTGGCCGCGGGGGCCGCGGCCGGGCCTGTTCCCGAGGCCGCGCCGCTGCCGGTGCCACTGTCCGTGCCGTTACGCAGCCTGGTGATCCGGGCGGGTGCCGATGCGGTTGCCGCCGCCCTGGAGCGCTACGCCGAACACGACCCTGATGCATTGCCGCAGAGCCAGAGCGCGGCCCGCAGTGGCAATGCGCTGGATCTGGCATGGGAATCGGCTGGCGTGCGGCAGCGCATCCGCTTCTGGCTGCAGCCGGCCGACGTCCAGCGGACCATCGTGCATGCATCGGCCGAGGCCGCGGGCATGGATGAGCGCACGCTGCTGCATTGGCACAACCGAAGGCTCAGCGCGCTGCGCCGGCATGTGGAGCGCGGCGAAGCGCCGGCGGCTGGTGGGCGGCCGGCAAACGCTCCATCAAACGCTCCGGCAGAGGCGCCGGCCGAGCCTGTCCCGAGGCCTGTGCTCCCGGCCGCGGCACGGGCAAGCTCCGGCCATGCGCTGTTCAAGGCCACGGTGGCCGAACGCTGGGCTGCCGCCGAGGACATCGCCGCGTTCCGGCTGGCGCTGCCGGCGGGTGTGGCGGTGGAGATCACGGCGGGCGCGCATATCGATGTGCACACGCCCGCGGGGCTGGTGCGCCAGTATTCGCTGGTCAACGCGCCGCATGAGCGCGACGCCTACATCATCGGCACCAAGCTGGAGCCGGCCTCCCGGGGCGGCTCCAGCTCCATGCACAGCGCGCTCGCGGTGGGCGACAGCCTGACCGTCTCGCGGCCGAAGAACCACTTTGCGCTGATGCCGGGCCAGGGCGGCCTGCTGATCGCCGGTGGCATAGGCATCACGCCGATCCTGGCCATGGGCGCGGCGCTGCAGGCCGCCGGGCTGCCCTATGCGCTTCACTACTTCAGCCGCAGCCAGGCGCACGTGGCTTTTGGCGAGCGGCTGGCGGGCCTGGAGGGCATCCATGTGCATGCCGGCCTGGCCGTCGAGGCCACCCGCCAAGCCGTGGATGCCGCGCTGGAGAAGGCGGTGAAAGAGCTGGCGAACGGCTGCCAGGTCTACGTCTGCGGGCCGCGGCCGTTGATCGACATGGTGCGCGAGCGTGCCCTGGCCACGGGCATCGCTGAGCAAAGGGTTCACTTCGAGCTCTTTTCGAATGCGGTGTCGCACGAAGCGGACCGGCCTTTCCGCGTTCGGCTGGCGCAGCGCAAGACGGAGTTCACCGTGCCCGCGGGCACGACGCTCGCGGACATGCTCAAGGCACACGGGGTGGCCATCGATACTTCTTGCGAGCAGGGCGTGTGCGGCACCTGCCGCACCGGCGTCATCGAAGGCGAGCCGGAGCACCGCGATGTCTATCTCAGCAACGATGAAAGGCGGGAAAACCGCTGCCTGCTGCCATGCGTGTCGCGCAGCCGCTCGGATCTGCTGGTTCTCGATCTGTAGGAAGTGCCGATGATCACGCTTTACGACTATGAGCTCTCCGGCAACTGCTACAAGCTGCGCCTGTTCATGAGCATGCTGGGCCTTGAATACCGCAAGGTCCCGGTGGAGTTCTTTCCCGGCCAGGAGCACAAGAGCGATGCGTTTCTTGCGATCAATCCGCTGGGGCAGCTGCCGGTGCTCGACGATGGCGGGTTCGTGCTGCGCGATGCGCAGGCGATCCTGAGCTATCTCGCGGCGCGCTACGACAGCAGCGGCCTCTGGTACCCGGTGGCCGATCCCAGGCGCCTGGGCGAGACCAATATGTGGCTGGCCTTCGCCGACAGCATCACCGGCACCGCTTCGGCCGCACGGCTGCACGACCTGCTGCGCTACGACATCGATGTGGAAAAGGCCCGCGCCGGCGCGCATGCGCTCTTTCGCGTGCTCGATGAGCGGCTGTGGTTCTCCGAACGCGAGGACGCGGGCTGGATCTGCAGCGGCGCGCATCCGACGGTGGCCGACATCGCCTGCTTCCCCTACATCGCGCTATCCGACGAGGGCGGCATTTCGCTGATGGACTACCCGGCCGTGCGGCGCTGGATCGACCGGCTCAAGCGCCTGCCGGGATTCATTGTCATGGCGGGCATTTTCCCGGCATCGACGTAGGGCTGCCGGCACTACAATGCGCCCTCGCGCCCGGTGAGGGTTATCTGGCCAAGCATCCCGCCCGCCACGCTGGATGCAATAGCAGGATACGGAGACAGCTTGCACAATGTCGACCTCAAGTCGCTCCAGGTGTTCGCCGCGCTCGTCAAGGAGTGCAGCGTCACGCGAGCCGCACAGCAGTTGAACATGACCCAGTCCGCGGTCAGCCACGCCCTGGGGCGGCTGCGCGGGATGTTCGGCGACCCGCTGTTCGTGTCCATGGGGCGCGGCCTGGTGCCGACGGCGCGGGCGCTTGAGCTGGCAGAGCCGCTGCAGCGCGCGCTGGCTGCGCTCGATGCGCTGGTGCGTCCGGCCGAGGGCTTCGACACGGCCAGTTTCAGCGGCGTGTTCCGGATCGCCATGAGCGACTACATCGGCTTCATCCTGCTGCCGCCGCTGGTCCAGCGCCTTGCGATGGTGGCCCCGGGGGTGGAGCTCGACATCCGGCCGCTCAAGCCGCAGGATGATCTCTTCGCGCTGAAGGATGGCGAGATCGACCTGGTGCTGTGGAACGAGCAGAGCGCGCCGCCGAACTTCTATCTCAGGGAGCTGTTTTCGGATCGGCTCAAGGCGATGGTGCGGATCGGCCATCCCGACATCGACGGCAGCCTGTCGCTGGAGCAGTTCTGCCAGGCAAAGCATCTGCGCGCCAGCAGCATGTATGGCGCGGTGAAGGAGTCGGAGGTCATCGGCAACCTGTATGGCGCCCTGGGAATCCGCGCCCAGACCTCGTTGACCATTCCCCATTTCATGCTCGCGCCCATGCTGGTGTCGCAGCTGGACCTGATCGGCCTGATCGGCGAGCTGACCGCCCGCCGCATCGGCAATGCCTTGCCCCTGCAGATACTGGAGCCGCCGGTGGAGATACGGGGCTTTACCGTATCGCAGGTCTGGCACGGGCGGCGCCACACCGATCCCGCCCACCGCTGGCTGCGCAGCGAGATCGCCCTGGTGGGCGAAGAGATACGGCGCGAGCAGGCCGCGGCGCAGAGCGGCCGGTGAGCGGCTGGCGAGTGCCTGCTCATGCCAGGGTATAGGCCGTCTTCACCGTGGTGAAGAACTCCTGCGCATAGCGCCCTTGCTCGCGCGGCCCGTAGCTGGAGCCCTTGCGGCCGCCAAACGGCACGTGGTAGTCCACGCCAGCCGTGGGCAGGTTCACCATCACCATGCCGGCCTGGGCATGGCGCTTGAAGTGCGTGGCGTACTTGAGGCTGGTGGTCGCAATGCCGGCTGACAGGCCGAACTCGGTGTCGTTGGCCAGCTGCAGCGCCTCCTCGTAGTCCTTCGCGCGGATCACGCTGGCCACCGGACCGAAGATCTCCTCGCGGTTGATGCGCATCGCCGGCGTGGTGTCGGCAAACAGCGCCGGCGCCATGAAATAGCCCTCATGGCCGCTGCCCGTATGGCAGGCCACGCGGGCGCCGCCGCTGACCAGCCGGGCGCCCTCGGCCTGGCCGATCTGCACATAGGAGAGATCCTGCTCCAGCTGCGCCTGGCTCACCACCGGCCCCATGTCGGTGCCCACGGCCAGCGCGGCCCCGACCTTGATCGCCTCGATGCGCGCCGCCAGCGCCGCGACGAAGGCCGGATAGATCCGCTCGGTGACGATCAGCCGGCTCGACGCGGTACAGCGCTGGCCGGTGGAGTAGAAGCAGCTTTGTGCCGACAGCTCCACTGCCTGCGCCAGGTCGGCGTCGTCCAGCACCAGCTGCGGGTTCTTGCCGCCCATCTCCAGCTGCACCTTCTTGCCCGACTCCACGCAGGCCGCGGCGATGCCCCGGCCCACGGCCACCGAGCCGGTGAAGCTGATCGCCGCCACGCCGGGGTGGCGCACCAGCGCATCGCCGATCACCCGGCCCCGGCCCATGACCAGGTTGAACACGCCGGCCGGAATGCCGCTGCGGTGGATGATCTCGGCCAGCGCCCAGGCGCAGCCCGGCACCAGGTCGGCGGGCTTCAGGACCACGCAATTGCCAAAGGCCAGCGCGGGCGCGATCTTCCAGGCCGGGATGGCGATGGGAAAGTTCCACGGCGTGATCAGGCCCACCACGCCGACGGGCTCGCGGGTGATCTCCACGCCAATGCCCGGGCGCACCGAAGGCAGCACCTCGCCCGCCAGGCGCAGGCATTCGCCGGCGAAGAACTTGAAGATCTGGCCGGCGCGCGCCACCTCGCCGATGGCCTCGGCGCGCACCTTGCCTTCCTCGCGTGCCAGCAGCTCGCCCAGCTCCTCCTTGCGTGCCAGGATCTCGGAGCCAATCTTGTCCAGCGCATCGCTGCGCGCCTGAATGCCCGAGGTGCTCCAGCCAGCAAACGCGGCAGTGGCCGCGGCGACCGCGGCATCCACATCGGCGGCATCGCCCTGGGCGTAGTCGCCGAGCACGTCGGCCAGATTGCTGGGGTTGGTGTTGGGGGCGTAGGACTGGCCGGGCGTCCAGGCGCCGTTGATGAGGTTGTGGTGTTTCGAGGTCATGGCGGTAGCGCAGAAAAAAGTCAGGGTTTGCGGGCTTGGTCGATGGCGGCGAAGAACTCGCGCGCGGTTTCTTCGCCGGCGCCCGCGGTGTACTTGGCGATCACTGGCTGCAGTTTCTCGCGCATGCGCGCGCGCTCTTGCGGCGAGACATCGTTGATCTGCATGCCCAGCCGCGTCAGCTCCGTGCGCAGCCTGGCGTTGAGGTCGCGGCTGGTCTGGCGCTCGTAGGTGGTGGCTTCGGCGGCGGCATCCTGGATGGCCTTCCGGTCGGCCGCGGACAGCCTGTCCCAGAATTTCTTCGACGCGATCAGCGCCAGCGCATCGTAGGCATGGCCCGTGGTCGAGAGGTATTTCTGCACGTCGTAGAACTTCTGCGCATGGACCACGGTGTAGGGGTTCTCCTGGGCATCGACGGCGCGCGACTCCAGCGCTGTGAATAGCTCGGTCACCGACATGGGCACCGGATTGGCGCCCAGGCCGCCGAACATGTCGATGTAGAGGTTGTTCTGCATGGTGCGGATCTTCAGGCCCGCGATGTCGTCGGCATGCACGATGGGGCGCTTGCTGTTGGTCACGTTGCGAAAGCCGTTCTCCCAGAAAGCCAGGCCCACCAGGCCGCGCTCGGGCAGCTTGGCCAGCAGCTTCTTGCCGAAGGGACCGTCGAGCACCGCATCGGCCTCCTTCTCGTTGGCGAACGAGAACGGCAGGCCCAGCACGCCGAATTCCTTCACCAGGCCGGCCAGCGTGGCGGTGGACGGGGCGGTGAACTCCTGCGTGCCGCCCTGCAGCGCGGCCTGCATCTGCAGGTCGCTGCCGAGCTGGCCGGCGGAATACACCGACACCTTGATACGCCCCGCCGTCTTGGCTGCGACCAGCTCGGCGAACTTGCGCGCGCCCAGGGTCTGCGGGTGGCTGTCGGGCAGGCTGGTGCCAAAGCGGGCCTTGATCTCCTGCGCGCCCGCCAGGGCGCTGGCAGCCAGGGTTGCGGCCAGCAGGGCCAGTTTCCAGGTCTTTTTCATGGTTGTCTCCTTCATTGCAAGCGATATAGAGAAATGGCGTTGTCGCAGAACAGCGCCAGGCGCTGGGCTGCGGGCAGGCTGGCGGTGATCTGCTTGAAGCCTGCGAAGATGTCCGGGAGGCTGGCCACCAGCGCATCGACCGGGTGGTTGCTGGCGAACATGCAGCGCTGCCAGCCGAAGGCCTGGATCGCATCGTTCACCACCGGCGCCTGCAGCGCGGGCGTCCAGCGCTGGCCGGCCACGCCCAGGCCCGAGATCTTGAGGAAGACGTTGGGCTCGCGCGCCAGCGCCGCCAGCGCGCCGCGCCAGGCGGCCAGCGAGGCGGCGTCGCGCTCGGCGGGCAGGCCGGTGTGGTTGACGATGATGCGGGTGCGCGGAAAGTCGCGCGCCAGCTCGGCGGCCTCGCCGAAATGCCACCAGGGCGCCTGCAGCTCGAACATCAGGCCCGCCGACTCCAGCCGGGCATAGCCGCTGCGCCAGCGCGGGCAGCGCATCGATCCGGGCGCCGCATAGCCGGCATGGTGTTCGGCGCGCGGCAGGCTGCGCGGCTTGTGGCGCACACTGCGCACCAGCGGCAGGCGGGCGTAGGCGGCCAGCTGTTCATCCAGCACCTCGCGGTCGAGCCAGGCCTGCGCCGCCAGCGCATGGGGCTTGCCGGTCTGGCGGGCCAACTGCGCCACCCACAGCGCCTCGCCGGTGGGGTCGCGCGGGTCCCATTCGCCTTCCATCAGCACATGGCGCAGCACGCGGTGCGCACCTTGGCTGCGGCGGTAGTCCGCGGGCAGGAAGTCGCGGCAGATGGCGCTGTAGTCGCCATAGCGAAACGGAATCAGCGGCCGCTGCTGCAGCCACGGATGCGGATTGCGCTCCACATCCCAGAAGTGGTGGTGCGCATCGACGATGGGCAGCAGGCGCTCGTCCTGCGTGGCCAGGAATTCGCTGCGCGCGGCCTGAAGCTCGCCGTTCATGGCGCGATGCGGTAAAAGCGCAGCGCATTGCCGCCCATCACGGCGCGCTGCTGTTCGGGCCCAAGGTGGGCGGTCATGCGCAGCATGGCGGCCACCAGTTCGCGGTAGCCTATGCGCAGCCCGGCCACGGGAAAGTTGCTGGCGAACATGCAGCGCTGCCAGCCGAAGATGGCCAGGGTGTCGCGCACGATGGCCGCGTTGCCGGCCTCGCCCCAGGGCTGGCCGCGCAGGCCGAACTCGGAGAGCTTGACATGCACGTTGGGCTCGCGCGCCAGCCGCTCCATGCCCTGGCGCCATTGCCGCAGGCCCTGCGCACTGCGGTCCCAGGCGAAGCCGTGGTGGTTGAGCACGATGGCCAGCCGCGGGAACATCGCCGCCACCTCGGCCGCCTCGGCCAGGTGCCAGCTGGGCACGCGCAGGTCCCAGCTCAGGCCCAGCTCGGGCAGCAGCGCCAGGCCCTTGAGCCAGCGCTCGTCCTGCATGGTGCCGGGCTGGCCGTGTACGGACTCGTCAGGCGCCGCCGAGGTGACGGGCTTGCTGCGGATGCCGCGCAGCAGCGGGTAGCGCAGGTGCTGGCGCAGGCGCTCCTCGGTCTCGGACCGGTCCAGCCAGGCATGGGCCACCACGGCGTTGGGAAAGCCATGCCGCGCATGCTGCTCGTGCAGCCACGCGGTCTCGGCCACCTGTTCGCCGCGGTCGCGCTCGGCCTCCACATGCACGGTGGCAACCAGGTTGCAGCCTGCGCTGGCTGCCTGGTAGTGCGCGGGCAGGAAGTCCTGGCACAGCGCGCGGTAGTCGCCGAGAAAGAAGCTGGCGGCGTCGTACTCCTGCTGCAGCCAAGGGTAGCGGCCTTGCGACAGGTCCCACAAGTGGTGGTGGGCATCAACGATCGGAAGCATCACTTCGTCTGCTGGATGGCGTCAATCAACTGGGGGCCGTACTTCTCGACGAACATCTGCTTGATCGGCTCGGCCACCACCTTGCGAAAGGGCTCGGTGTTGATGTTGTCCTCGACCTGCATGCCCTGCGAGCGCAGGAATGCAATATCGGCGGCCTCGTTTTTCTTGATCAGCTCGCGCTGGTAGGTGCCCGCGGCCCGGGCGGCCTCGATCAGGGCCTGCTGCTGCTCGGGCTTGAGGCTGTCGAACTTCTTCTTGTTCATCGCCACCGGCATGGCGGTGTAGGCATGGCGCGTGAGCGACATGTATTTCTGCACTTCGTAGAACTTGTTGTTGCGCACGATGTTGACCGGGTTCTCCTGCCCATCCACGGCCTTGCTCTCCAGGGCGCCGAACACCTCGGCCAGTGGCATGGGCGTGGGGGCGGCGCCCATGAGCTGGAAGGCCTTGATGTGCGCCGGATTGGGCGTGGTGCGGATCTTCAGGCCCTTGACATCGTCGGGTGTGCGCACGGGATGCCGGGAGTTGGTCAGGCTGCGAAAGCCCACTTCCCAGTAGGCCAGGCCTTTCATGCCGTGGCTCTCCAGCTCGTCGAGCAGGCTACGGCCGATGGGGCCGTCGAGCACCTTGTAGGCATGCTCGGTGCTGGCGAACATGTAGGGCAGGTCGAGCACGTTCATGCGGCCCACCATGCCGGTGTAGTAGGGCGTGCCCGAGGTGGTCAGGTCGATGGTGCCGCCGCGCACGCTGGCGATGACGGTGTTGTCGTTGCCCAGCGTGCTGGAGCCATAGACCTGTACTTCGACCGCGCCGTTGGTGCGGGACTTGACCTGCCTGGCGAACTCCAGCGCCGCCAGGTGCTGGGTCTCGGCCTCTGCGCCGGCATGCGCCAGGCGCAGCCTGGTCTGTGCCAGCGCGGGCTGGGCGAGCAGCAGGGCCGCAGCGGCAGGCAGGGCAGCCGCCAACGCCTGGATGAATCGGGCTCTTTTCATAAGGTGTCTCCTTGAAGTTATCTCGGCCGATGCAGTGTTCAGCGGAACCAGCTGGCCGGCACGGTGATGAGCTGCGGGAACAGCACGAACAGGAACATCAACAGGGTCTGCGCCAGCAGGAAGGGCCATACGCCCTTGATCACGTCGTCCAGCTTGGTCTTGGCCACGCCGGCCACTACGTTCAGCACCGTGCCCACGGGCGGCGTCAGCAGGCCGATGGCGTTGTTCATGATGAACATCACGCCGAAGTAGTACGGGTCTATGCCCGCCTGCTTGACCACCGGCATCAGGATGGGCGTGAGGATCAGCACGGTGGGCATCAGGTCGAGCGCGGTGCCCACCACGATCACCAGCAGCATGATCACGAACATCAGCAGGATCTTGTTGCCCATGAAGGGCTCCAGCAGCGCGGTGGTCTGCGCCGGAATATCGGCGATGGTGATGAGCCAGGCCGACACCAGGGCCGCGGCCACCAGGAACATCACCGTGCTGGAGGTCTTGGCCGCCACCAGCATGAGGCGCGGGATTTCGCGCAGCCTGAGTTCGCGGTACACGAAGAGCCCCACCACCAGCGCATAGACCACGGCCACCACTGCGGCCTCGGTGGGCGTGAACACGCCGAACTTCATGCCGCCGATGATCACGCCCGGCAGCACCAGCGCCCAGACGCCGTCGATGAGTGCGCGGCCAAGCACGCGGGCATCGAACTTGCGCCCGGAGGTGATGTTCGCCTCTTTCCTGGCGCACAGCCACCAGGTGACGGCCAGCGTCAGCGCCATCATGATGCCGGGGAAGATGCCGGCCATGAACAGCTTGGTGATGGACAGCTGGGACGCCACGCCGAACACCACGATGGGAATGGACGGCGGCACCACGGGTGCGATGATGCCGCCCGAGGCGATCAGGCCGGCCGCGCGCGGCACGTTGTAGCCGGAGTTGCGCATCATCGGTATCAGCAGCGCCGCCACCGCCGCCGTGTCGGCCACGGCGGAGCCGGAGATGCTGGCCACGATCAGGCAGGCCAGGATGGCCACGTAGCCCAGGCCGCCGCGCACGTGGCCCACCAGGGCCTCGGCCACGGTGACGATGCGCCGCGACAGGCCGCCGGCGTTCATCAGCTCGCCCGCGAGCATGAAGAAGGGCACCGCCATCAGCGGGTAGTTGTTCACGCCTTCGAGCAGGTTCTGCGCGAGGATCTGCGTGTCGAAGGTGCCCAGCTGGATCATCAGCGCCACACCGCAGGCCAGCAGCGAGAAGGCGATGGGCACGCCCAGCGCCATGGCGCCAAGCAGCGCGAAGAGGAAGACGGCAATGGTCATGTTCTATTCCTCCTCATTCGCCCGCGCTGACGTTTTGCGGCACCAGCTCGTCGGCCGGCATGCGGCCGGTGAGCTGGCGCCACAGCGAGTGCAGCAGCATCAGGGACATGCCGACGCTGCTGATGAGCAGGCTGAGGAACACGATGCCCAGCGGCACACCGGTGACGGGCGCGGCATTGTCCATGCCTATCACCACCTGCTCCCAGGTGCCGTGCGCCAGCAGCACGCAGCACACCAGCGTGATCGAGTCGGCCAGGAAGCGGCAGATGCGCCGGCCTCTCTCGCCCAGGCGGTCGATGAGGCTGGACATGCCCAGGTGGGCGTTGTCTTTCATCACCACCAGCGCGCCGATCAGCGTGAGCCACATGAAGATGAAGCGCGAGACCTCTTCCGAGAACACGATGCCGGAGTTGAAGAAATAGCGCAGCATCACATTGCCGAACACCAGCACCACCATGACGGCGAGCATGACGATCAGCAGGTATTCGGCGGCCCGGGTGGCCAGTTTCGTGGCGATTCTTGCCATGGCGTTGTCTCCTCTTTGTTAGTTGTTGAATTAAAAAGTGAGCATCTTGCGCTTTGTATATATTGCTTTCAATAGGAAATTCATTTGAAAGTACCTATGAATAGGCGCGTGTAGCTCACTTTTTTTATGCCATCAGCGTGCCCAGCGCAGCACCAGCGGATCGAGCCGGCGGGCGATGTCGAGCAGTTCGCGGCGCGTTTCGGGGTGCATGGGCGGCCAGGGGGCGCGCGGCGCGTCGCAGGCGATCACGCCGCCCGCCTTCATCAGCGCCTTGGCGGCGAGGAAGCCAGCCTGGCGGTTCTCGTGGTTGATCAGCGGCAGCCAGCGCTGGTATTCGGCAAAGGCACGGTCCTTGTCGCCCGCGCGGTGGGCCTCGATGATGGGGCGGATGCCGTCGGCGAAGCCGCCGCCGGTCATGGCTCCGGTCGCGCCGGCCTCCAGGTCGGCCAGCAAGGTGATGGCTTCCTCGCCATCCCACGGGCCCTCGATGGCTTCGCCGCCCAGCGCGATCAGCTCGCGCAGCTTGTTCGCGGCGCCGGCGGTCTCCATCTTGAAGTAGCTGACCTGCTCGATCTCGCGCGCCATCCTGGCCAGGAAGGCCGGCGGCAGCGGCGTGCCGGCAGCGGGTGCGTCCTGGATCATGATCGGGATGTCGATCGCATCGGACACGCCCTGGTAGAAGCCCTGGATGGCGGCTTCGCCGAAGCGAAAGCTCGCGCCGTGGTAGGGCGGCATCACCATCACCATGGCCGCGCCCATGTCCTGCGCGCGGCGGCTGCGCTCGGCGCAGACCTTGGTACTGGTGTGCGTGGTGGTCACGATCACCGGCACGCGGCCGGCCACATGTTTCAGCGCCGTGCGCGTGAGCGTTTCGCGCTCCTCGTCCGAGACCAGGAACTGCTCGGAGAAGTTGGCCAGGAGGCACAGGCCGTCGACGCCCGAGTCGATCATGAAGTCGATGCAGCGCTTCTGGCTGGCCAGATCCAGCGTGCCGTCTTCGTGGAAGGTGGTGGGCACCACCGGGAAGATGCCGCGGTAGCGTGGCTGTCGGCGTGGGTTGGAGAGTGCGGGCATGCCTGGCTCCTTACCCGGTGATCTGGAAGTGCTGGAGGTAGTCGCTCTTGAGCGTCAGGCCCAGGCCGGGCACGTCGTCGCTGAGCTGCAGGAAGCCGTTCTCGGCGATCGGCTCGCCGTCGAAGATGTACCAGAACAGCTCGTTGCCCACCTCCACGTCGAAGATCGGGAAGTACTCGGCCATGGGCGAGGCCAGCGTGCTCATGGTCAGGTGGTAGTTGTGCATCTGGCCGGCGTGCGGTATCACCGGCACGCTGTGGGCTTCGCACAGCGCGTTGATCTTGTGCGCGGCGGTGATGCCGCCGACGCGGTTGGTGTCGTACTGCACCACGCTCACGGCCTTCTTTTCCAGCAGCTGCTGGAAGCCGTAGAGGCTGAACTCGTGCTCGCCGCCCGAGATCGGGATGATGCCCAGGTTGTTCAGCTCGGCATAGCCGCCGATGTCGTCGGCGATCACCGGCTCTTCCAGCCAGCGCGGCTCGAACTTGGCGAGCTTGGGCAGCATGCGCTTGGCGTACTCCAGGTTCCAGCCCATGTAGCACTCCAGCATCAGGTCGTTGTCGTAGCCGATGACTTCGCGCACCGCCGCGACGGATCTGAGGTTCTCGCGCACGCCGTCCTGCAGGTGGGCCGGGCCGTAGCCGAAGCGCATCTTGAAGGCCTTGAAGCCCTGGTCGAGGAATTTCTGCGCCTCCTCCTGCATCGCCTTGAGGTCGGTGCGGTAGAGCTTGCTGTAGTAGCAGGGGATCTTTTCCTTGGTGCGCCCGCCCAGCAGCTTGAACACCGGCTTGTTCACGCTCTTGCCCAGGATGTCCCAGATGGCCAGGTCCACCGCCGAGATCGCGGCCATGGCCACGCCCTTGCGGCCCCAGGCGTGGGTGCTGCGGTACATGCGCTGCCACAGGTACTCATAGTCCCACGGGTCCTGGCCGATGACCAGCGGCGCCAGGTATTCGTCGATGATGGCCTTGGCGATGCGCGGCGCCAGCGCCACGTTGCCCAGGCCGACGATGCCGTCGTCGGTCTCGATCTCGACCACGGTCCACGAGTGGAAGCGGAAGGTGGCCATGGTCTCGGTGTTGGAATACACCAGGTCCATGGCGTTGGAGCAGAAGTTGCCCTGGGGCGGAACGGTCTTGCCCTTCCATTCATAGACGCGGGCGCGGACGGACTTGATCTTCATGGTGCGGTCTCCTGGGGAATCGAAAAGCGGTATTACTTGGCAGCGCGGATCCGGGCCAGCTCCTGCTGGGCCTGGGCCACCAGCTCGGGGCCGATCTCGGCGGTGTAGCGGTCGGTGACGGGCTTGAGGCGCTCGCGCATCTTCTGCACCTCGGCGGGCGCCAGCGGCGTGACGGTCATGCCCTCTTTCCTGAGCTTGTCGGTCAGCTCCGCCGTCATGCGGCGGCTGAGCTTGCGCTGCCAGTCGCGCGCCTCGGTGCAGCTGCTGCGCAGGGCTTCGCGCTCGGGCGCGCCGAGCTTGTCCCAGGTGCTCTTGGCCAGCAGCACCACATAGGGCGCATAGGCATGGTTGGTGAGCGTGACGTATTTCTGGACTTCGTAGAATTTGTTCGAATGGATGATGGCGATCGGGTTTTCCTCGGCGTCGATCGCATGGCTCTCCATGGCGGTGTACAGCTCGGTGAAGGGCATGGGAATCGCATTCGTGCCCAGGGCCTTGAAGGCGTCGATGTAGACCGGGTTCTGCATGACACGCAGCTTCAGTCCCGACAGGTCGGCCAGGGCCTTGACCTCGCGCTTGCTGTTGGTCACCTGGCGAAAGCCGTTTTCCCAGTAGCACAGGCCGACCATGCCCTTGGGGCTTGCCAGCGCCAGCAGTTGGGTGCCGACCGGGCCATCGAGCAGCGCATCGGCCTCCTGGTCGCTTTGCAGCAGGAAGGGCAGGTCGAACAGCAGGTATTCCTTGATCAGCGTGGCCACCGGCGCGCTGGAGGTGATGACCAGGTCCTGCACGCCGCCGCGCACGGCCGCGACCATCTGCGCCTCGGAGCCGAGCTGCGTGGCCGCGTAGACCTTCATGCCGAGCTTGCCGCCGGATTGCTTGCCGAGGATCTTTGCGAACTGCAGCGCGCCCTGGCCCAGCGGGTGCTCCTCGGCGATGCCGTGGCCCAGGCGCAGTGTCCTGGTCTGGGCCTGGGCGCCGGCCATCAGGCATGCGGATGCCAGAATTGCGATGGCGGTGGTGATGAATTTCATGGAATGCCTCTCTGTGCGTTATTGCCGGGCCATGCCCATGCGGCAGGCGATCAGGAAGGCCTGCCAGGTGGCCTCCACATTGGCCTTGCCCTGGCCGGCGATGTCGTAGGCCGTGCCATGGGCCGGCGTGGTGATGGGAATGGGCAGGCCGCCCTGCACGGTGACCCCGCGCGAGAAGCCCAGCAGCTTGATCGCGATCTGGCCCTGGTCGTGGTACATGGTCACGATGGCCTGGTACTCGCCGGCCTGCGCCTTGAGGAAGATGGTGTCGGCCGGGAATGGGCCGTGGAACGGGTCGGGCGTGGGCCATGCGCGCTGCCGCAGCGCATGCACGGCCGGCGCGATGATGTCGATCTCCTCGCGGCCGCAGGTGCCGCCATCGCCGTTGTGCGGGTTGAAGCCGGCAATCGCCACCTTGGGCTCGGCGATGCCGTTGGCCAGCAGCGAGCGGTAGATCAGCTCGGCCGCCTGCGCGATGCGCTCCTGGCTGAGGTAGCCGGCCACGTCCTTGAGCGGCACATGCGACGAGATGCGCGATGTCCACAGGCTGCCCAGCGTGTTGAATTCGCAGAAGTAGCCCGCCACGCCCAGGTACTCGGCAAAGTGGTGCAGCTCGTCCTCGTGGCGCAGGCCGCCGAGCTTCATGGCCTGTTTGTTCAGCGGGGCGAAGCAGATCGCGTCGATCTCGCCGGCCAGCGCGGCATCCATGCACTGGTCGAGCACCTGCAGCACCGAGCGGCCGCCGGCGGCCTGGGCCTGGCTGCGGCTCACCGATTCGGGCGCCACCGTGTCCACCGCCAGGAAGGCGGGGCGGGAGGTATCGGCGCGGCCGCGCACTGCGGCCAGGCTGGCAGTCGCATCGGACTGCACCTGCACGCCGGCGATGCGCTGGCCCTCCTGCCACAGCCAGGGGTCGCCCACGAGCACGATGTTGGCATGCTGCGCGGCCTCGGGCCTGGCCAGCAGGCGCGCGATGAGTTCGGGGCCGATGCCGGCGGGGTCGCCCAGGGTCAGGGCCACGACAGGTTTGGGGGATGCGGACATGCTCAATCGATCTTGATGTGGTTCTTGCGGATGATGTCGCCGTAGCGCTGGTACTCGGCGTTGTGGAAGGCGATGAAATCGGCCTGGCTCATGGCCGTGAGCTCGGCGCCCACGGCTTCGAGGCGCTTCCTGGTCTCGGGCATGGCGATCACCTGGTTCACCTCGTCGTGCACCTTCTGCTGCACCGCCTTGGGCGTGGAGGCCGGCATGTAGATGCCGTACCAGGCGCTGACCTGCACCGCGGGCAGGCCTGATTCGGCCATGGTCGGCACCTGCGGCAGCTGGGCGTTGCGATGCGCCGAGGTCACCGCCAGCGGGCGCAGCTTGCCGCTCTTGATCTGGCCGATCACCGAAGGCATGGTGTCGAAGCTCATCTGCACGTTGCCGCCCACCAGGTCGACCAGCGCGGGCGCGCTGCCCTTGTAGGGCACATGGGTGATGTCGATGCCGGCGGCATCCTTGAAGATCTCGGCGGCGATATGCTGCGTGCTGCCGGCGCCGCTGCTGGCGTAGTTGATCTTGCCGGGCTCCTTCCTGGCCAGCGCCACCAACTCGGGCACCGTCTTGGCTGCCAGGCCGTTGGTGACCACCAGCACATTCGGCACCGCGCCGACGAAGACCACCGGGGTCAGGTCCTTGTTGCTGTCGTAGGCGAGCTTGAGCAGGTGCGGCGCGATCGCATGCGCCGTGACCACGCCCATCACCATGGTGTGGCCGTCGGTGGACTTGACCGTCATGTCGGCCGCCAGCGTGTTCGATACGCCGGGGCGGTTTTCCACGATCACCGGCTGCTTGAGCAGCGGGCCCAGCCGATCGGCCACGGCGCGGGCCATCGCATCGGTGCCGCCGCCCGGGGCCGAGCCCACCAGCAGGCGCACCGGCTTGGTGGGCCAGTCGCCGCCCTGGGCCAGGGCGCTCCAGGGCAGCAGCGCTGCCAGCAGCGCGGCCAGCGGCATTGCGCGTCGTTTCATGGCTTGTCTCCTTTGTTCTATGCGTTGGGATGGTAGGGAGGCCATTGCTTGCCGTAAACTGAAAGATATTGATGATTTGATAACCTCAGGTAATCATTTTTTTGAAGCCTCCATGGGATCGATAGACCGCCAGGACAGCACACCGCAGCTGCTCAACCGCTTGCGCATGCGCCAGATCGCGCTGATGCTGGCCATCCACGAACAGCGCACCTTGCGTGGCGCGGCGGCCCAGCTGGGCATGTCGCAGCCGGCGGCCACCAAGATGCTGCACGAGCTGGAGGGGGCGCTGGGCCTGCGCCTGTTCGAGCGCGTAGGGCGCGGGCTGCAGCTCAACGGGGCCGGCGAACGCGTGCTGGACTACTGCCAGAGCCTGCGCGGCAGCATGGAGGCGCTGAACCGCGAGCTGGTCGAGCTGCGCCAGGGCAGCGCCGGCCGGCTGGCGGTGGGCAGCATCATGGCGGCGTCGCCGGGGCGGCTGACGAATGCGTTGCTGGGCATCAAGCGCCAGAGTCCGCTGCTGTCCATCGAGGTGGCGGTGGACACCAGCGACCGGCTGCTGGCGCAGCTGCGCGAGGGCGTGCTCGAAGTGGTGGTGGGGCGCATGGCCGACGAGCATGCGGGCGACTACCTGTTTCGGCCGATCGACGACGAGGAGCTGGCCGTGGTTGCGGGCCTGGCGCATCCGCTGGCGCGCAAGCGCGCGGTCACGCTCGACGCCCTGCTGGCCCATGCCTGGGTGCTGCAGCCGCCCGGCAGCCCCATGCGCACGCTGATCGACCAGGAATTCCGCGACCGGGGCCTGGCGCTGCCGCGCGGCCTGATCGAGACCGGCTCCATCCTGACCAGTATCAACCTGGTGCGCAGCTCGCAGATGGTGGCGGTGATCCCCGCCGCGGTGGCGCGCAGCCATGCCGAGCACGGCATGCTGCGCCTGCTGGCCTTCCGCTTTCAGCGCCGGCTGGAGGCCTACGGCAGCATCGTGCGCCGCGACCATGCGCTGAGCCGGCCGGCGCAGCAGTTCCTGGCGTTGCTGCACGAGGGCGCAATGCCGGATTAGCGCAAACCGAAAGCAGCGTGCATCAGGGCAGCCCCGCGGCCGCTCGTCACCGGCCGCCGCGGGTGCGCTCCACCGTCACCAGCCAGATGCCGCTGCACACCAGGGCCAGGGCGGCCGCATAGCGCCAGGCCCACAGGTCCTCGCCGAGAAAGACCGCCGACAGCACCGAGCCGAACACCGGCACGGTGAAGTTGTAGATCGCCACCTGGCTCACGCGGTTGTGCTTGAGCAGCAGGCTCCACAGCGTGAAGGCCGCCGACGACAGCAGGGCCAGGTACAGCAGGAGCAGCAGCGCCGGGGTGGTGGGCGCCTGCAGTGTGCCGCCGCCGGCCCAGCCCAGCGCCAGCAGGAACAGGCCGCCCAGGGCCAGCTGCCAGCCGGTCATGACCATGGCGTCGATGCGCTGCGACAGCTGCTTGCCATAGATGCTGGCGGCGGCCAGGATCAGCGCGGCCAGCACCACCGAGCCCTCGCCCAGCCAGGTGAAGCCGCCGCCCATGTCGGCGCCTGCTCCCAGCGTCACGGCCACCACGCCGGCGAAGCCAACCGCGCAGCCCAGCACCTTGCGCGGGCTGAGCCGGTCGTTGGCGTAAAGCCAGTGCGCGATGAGCACGCTGAAGAAAGTGGCCGTGGCATTCATGATCGAGCCCTTGACGCCCGTGGTGTAGGCCAGGCCCAGGTAGAAGAACACGTACTGCAGCGTGGTCTGGGCCAGGCCCAAGGCCGCCAGGCGCAGCGGCTGCCGGCGCAAGCCGGCCCGCACGGGCTTGCCCATGGCGGCGGCGGCAAGCAGCACCAGCACGCCGGCCAGCGCGAAGCGCCAGCCAGCGAACAGCAGCTTGCCGGGGAGGTCTTCGCGCAGGATGCCGAACAGCTCGTAGCCGCCCTTGATGGCCGGGTAGGAGCTGCCCCAGAGCAGGCAGCACAGCAACGCCACCAGCGGCACGGCGGCAGGCCGGCTCCAGCGCGACGGCGCGTGGAGCGGTGGGGTGCAAGAGGCGGTACCGGAGGTCATGCGAGGCGGATGGCTGCCTAGCGCACCATGCAGGGCCGCTTGTTGTCGAAGCTCCAGCCCGGGATCAGGTACTGCATGGCCATGGCGTCGTTGCGCGCACCCAGGCCGTGTTCCAGGTACAGGGCGTTGGCGCGCTGCAGCGCGGCGCGGTCCACGGTAACGCCCAGGCCCGGGGTCTTGGGCACCTCGACGAAGCCGCCCCGGATCGTGAGCGGGTTCTGCGTGAGGTACTGGCCGTCCTGCCAGATCCAGTGCGTGTCGATGGCCGTGACCTTGCCGGGCACGGCGGCGGCCACGTGGGTGAACATGGCCAGCGAGATGTCGAAGTGGTTGTTGGAGTGCGAGCCCCAGGTCAGGCCCCAGTCGCGGCAGGTCTGGCCCACGCGCACCGAGCCGGCCATGGTCCAGAAATGCGGGTCGGCCAGCGGAATGTCCACGGACTGCAGCGACAGCGCATGCACCATCTGGCGCCAGTCGGTGGCGATCATGTTGGTGGCCGTGGGCAGGCCGGTGGCGCGGCGGAATTCAGCCATGACCTCGCGGCCCGAGAAGCCGTTCTCGGCGCCGCAGGGGTCTTCGGCATAGGCCAGCACGCCGCGCATGTCGCGCATGAGGCGGATGGCGTCCTTGAGGAGCCAGCCGCCGTTGGGGTCCAGCGTGACGCGGGCTTCGGGAAAGCGTTGGGCGAGGGCGGTGACGGCCTCGACTTCCTGCTCGCCGGCCAGCACGCCGCCCTTGAGCTTGAAGTCGTTGAAGCCGTAGCGCGCGTGCGCGGCCTCGGCCTGGCGCACGATGGATTGCGGGTCCATGGCGGTCATGTGGCGCACCTGGGTCCAGTCGTCGCTGCCGCTTTGGTCTTCGCCGGGCTTCACGTACGGCAGGTCGGTCCGGTCGCTGGGGCCCACGAAGAACAGGTAGCCCAGCATCTCCACGCGCTCGCGCTGCTGGCCTTCGCCCAGCAGGGCCGCCACGGGCACGCCCAGGTGCTGGCCCAGCAGGTCCAGCAGGGCCGATTCCACGGCGGTGACGGCGTGCACGGCGATGCGCAGATCGAAGGTCTGCAGGCCACGCCCGCCCGTGTCGCGGCCGGCCAGGGCCTGCTGCAGGTTCTGCAGCAGCTTCAGGTGGTTGCCCACGGACTGGCCGATGAGCAGGGGCCTGCTGTCCTCCAGCGCCTGGCGTATGCCTTCGCCGCCCGGCACCTCGCCCACGCCGGTGTGGCCCGCGCTGTCGTGGATGAGCACGATATTGCGCGTGAAGTAGGGCGCATGCGCGCCGCTGAGGTTCATCAGCATGCCGTCGCGGCCGGCGACGGGAATGACTTCGATCTCGGTGATGGTCGGGGTGGTGGACATGGCGGGCTCGTTCAACGGATGCGGAGGAAAAGGGCGGTCACTGTGCGGCGGACCAGGGAACTTCGGCGGCGGGCCGGCCGGTGGCGATGAACTGCTGCAGGTTGTGCAGCACCAGATCGGCCATGGCGCGGCGGGTCTCGTGGGTGCCGCTGGCGATGTGCGGCGCCAGCACCACGTTGCCGAGCGCCAGCAGCGCGGGCAGGGGGCGGGGCTCGTCCTCGAAGACATCGAGGCCGGCGCCCGCGATGCGGCCGCTTTGCAGCGCAGCGGCCAGGGCGGCTTCGTCGACCACGCTGCCACGGGCCACGTTGACCAGAAAGCCCTGCGGACCCAGCGCGTCCAGCACCTCGGCGCCGACCAGGTGGCGCGTGCCTTCGCCGCCGGCGGCGGTGATGACCAGGAAGTCGGCCCAGCGCGCGAGTTCGATCAGCGAGGGCTGGTACAGGTGGGCCGAGCCCTCGACCGGGCGGCGGTTGTGGTAGGCCACCTGCATGTCGAAGCCGGCCGCGCGCCGCGCCACGGTGGAGCCTATGCGGCCCATGCCGAAGATGCCCAGGCGCTTGCCGCTGGCGCGCGTGCGGATGCCGAAGCGGCCGCGGCTCCAGTCGCCGCGGCGCACGAATCGGTCGGATTCGCTCAGGCCGCGCGCCGCATCCAGCAGCAGGGCGAAGGCCATGTCGGCCACGCAGTCGTCGAGCACGCCTGGCGTGTAGCCCACGCGGACGCCGCGGCGCAGCAGCGCATTCTTGTCGAGCGAGTCGAAGCCCACACCGAAGCTGCTGACGAACTTCAGCCTGGGCAGGGCATCGACCACCTGCGCGGGCAGCCCCATGGCGGCCGAGGTGACCAGGTATTCGAACTGCGCGCCATGCTCGGCGAGAAAGCGCTCGCGGTCGGGCTGCTCGGACAGCAGCGTCACTTCATAGGCCTGGGCCAGCTCGGCATCGAGCTGGAGCAGCGGCATCTTGCCGTACTGAAGAACGCGGGGGCGGGTTTGGGCCATGCGGGGGATTCCTTGGGTTTCAATCGATGCTGATCTTGCGGGCCTCGATCAAGGCCTTCCAGCGGGCGTTCTCGCGGGCCTGGAAGGCGGTGAATTCCGCCGGCGTGCTGCCGACGATCTCCAGCCCCTGCTCGGTGAAGCGCTTGGCCACGGCCGGGTCGCGGATCGCGTCGACCGCGGCCTGGCCCAGCCTGGCCTTCACGTCCGCCGGCAAGCCCTTGGGCGCGGCCATGCCCTGCCAGGAGTAGACCTCGGAGCCCTTGACGCCGGCTTCGGCCAGCGTGGGCACATCGGGCAGCACAGGCGAGCGCTTGTCGCCGGTGACGGCGATCGCATGCAGCTTGCCGGCGCGGATGTGTTGCAGCACCGCGTTGACGTTTTGGAACGAGAAATCCACCTGGCTGCCCAGCAGGTCGTTGATGGCGGGCGCGCCGCCCTTGTAGGGGATGTGTGCGCCCGAGGTGCCGGTCTGCTGCCAGAACAGCTCGGCCGACAGGTGGTCGGACGAGCCGTTGCCCGAGCTCGCGAAGCTGACCTTGCCCGGCTGGGCCTTGAGCGCGGCCACCACGTCGGCCACGGTGCGGGCCTTTTGCGCCACCGGCGACGCAGAGGCCACCAGCACATTCGGCGCCTGCACCGGCACCGAGATGTAGTCGAAGTCGCGGGCCGCATCGTAGGGCGGGTTCTTCATCAGGTGCGGGGTGATGACGTAGGGCCCGAGCGAGGCGACCATCAGCGTGTAGCCGTCGGGCGCCGCGCGCTTGACGGCGGTGGCGCCTATGGTGCCGGTGGCGCCCGGGCGGTTCTCGACCACGAAAGGCTGGCCGAGTTTTTCGCCCATCTTCTGCGCCATGGCGCGTGCGATGGTGTCGGTGGAGCCCCCGGGCGGGAAGGGCACGACGATGGTGACCGTCTTGTCCGGCCAGGCCGCGGCGGCGGACAGCGCGATGCCGGCGGCCAGGGCTGCGAGTATCTTCTTCATGGCTTGTCTCCTGGGGGGCGCTCAGCGCGATTCGCCGAGCGTGTCGATGAGCCGGGCCAGCGCCTCGTATTCTGCGGGCTTGAGATCCGACAGCGGCGCGCGCACCGGGCCGGCGTCGTGGCCCACGATCTTGGCGCCGGCCTTGACGATGCTCACCGCATAGCCCTGGCCCTGGTTGCGGATCTTCAGGTAGGGCAGGAAGAAGCTCTTGAGCAGCGCGTGCTGCGTGGCCATGTCGTCGTTCTTGACCGCCTCGTAGAAGCGCATCGCGGTCTGGGGGATGAAGTTGAACACCGCCGACGAGTACACCGGCGTGCCCAGCGCCTTGTAGGCCGCGGCATAGACCTCGGCCGTGGGCAGGCCGCCCAGGTAGGCGAGGCGCTCGCCCAGCGTCAGGAACATGGCGGACTGGGCCTCGATGTCGCCCACGCCGTCCTTGTAGCCGATCAGGTTGGGGTTGCGCTCGGCCAGGCGCGCCACGGTCTCGGGCGCGAAGCGGCTGATGCCGCGGTTGTAGATGATGACGCCGAAGTCCACGCTGCGGCACACCGCCTCGACGTGCGCGGCCAGGCCTTCCTGGCTGGCCTCGGTCAGGTAGTGCGGCAGCAGCAGGATGCCATGGGCGCCGGCCTTCTCGGCGGCCTGCGCGCATTCGATCGCAAAGCGCGTGGGCCCGCCCGCGCCGGCAATGATGGGCACCTTGCCCCGGCAGGTGTCAACCGCGGTCTGGATGATGGCCGGGTACTCGCTGGCGCCGAGCGAGAAGAACTCGCCGGTGCCGCCAGCGGCGAACAGGGCGCTGGCGCCATAGGGCGCCAGCCATTCCAGGCGCGCGGCATAGCCCCTGGCGTTGAAGTCGCCGTTGGCGTCGAAATCGGTCAGCGGAAAAGACAGCAGGCCGGAGCTCATCACGTCCTTGAGGTGCTGGGGTGACATGGTCATGGAATAGTCCTGGAAAGCACGGGTTGGAAAGCAAGAAGTTCAGTCCAGCCGGATCTGCGCGGCCTGCACCACCTGGTGCCAGCGCGCGCGTTCGGCGGCGAAGAAGCGGTCGGTGTCGGCGGGTGTCATCGTCACCACCTCGGCGCCCTGGCTGGCAAGGCGCGAGCGCACCTCGGGCGCGCGGATGGCTTCGATCAGCGCCCGGTTCACGCGCTGCACCACCGCGTCGGGCGTCCTGGCCGGCAGCACCACGCCCTGCCAGGTGCCGGAGGCGAAGTCCTTGGCGCCCTGCTCGGCCAGCGTGGGCACGTCCGCGATCAGCGGCATGCGCGTGGCCTTCGATATGCCCAGCAGCTTGAGCTTGCCGGCCTGCACCTGCGGGTAGGTGGCGAGCATGCCGTTCATCAGCACCTGGGTCTGGCCGGCCACGGTGTCTTGCACCGACTGCACGCCGCCCTTGTAGGGCACATAGACCCACTTGGCGCCGGTCAGGCGCGCCAGCTCCACGCCCGCCAGGTGCGGCGCGCTGCCGGTGGCGGTGACCGCGAAGTTCAGGTCCTTGCTCTTGGACAGCTCCACCAGCTCCTGCAGGTTGCTGGCGGGCACCGACGGATGCACCACCAGCATGTGCGGCGAATAGGCCAGCATGGCCGCACCGCGCAGATCTTTCGACGGATCGAAGGCCAGCTTGGTGTAGACCGAGGGCGAGATCGCCAGCGCGCCCAGGTCGCACAGCAGCCAGGTGTAGCCGTCGGGCTGGGCACGGGCGACCTGCTCGGCGCCGAGGTTGCCGTTGGCGCCGGGCTTGTTGTCAACGATGACCGGCTGCTTCAGCGCCTGCGAGATCTGCTGGCTGATCGAGCGGGCGATGATGTCCGAGCTGCCGCCCGGCGGGTAGGGCACGACGAGGCGGATGGGCTTGGCCGGCCAAGCGGCGTCGGCGGCCCTGGCCGCGCCGGGCAGCAGCGCCGCGCACACACCGCCCAGGGCTGTCAGGGCGGCCAGCGCCAGCGTGCTGCGGCGGCGGATGGCGGGATGGGGGGGCATGGATGTCTCCTGGTTTAGTTATACGTCATCATACAACTTATGCGGCAATAACCGCAAGCCTGGATGCGGGTGGGTGCGGCAGGGAAAACCCGCGGGTCTTTGGGGTCGGGGCTTGGCGCTCCCCTGGCAAGCGTCATCAGGGGGGCAGCAGGGAACGCTTAGGGGTTTTGCGTGCTGCGCCTTTGCGCCAGCCGCAGCCGTTCGCGCGAGTTGGTCAGGTGGATGCGCATGGCGGCGCGGGCCGAATCGGCGTCCTGGCGTTCGATGGCGTTGTAGATCTCTTCGTGCTCGCGGTTCACGCGGCGCAGGTAGTCGGGATCGCGTCCCGGCGCCTGGATGGAGGTGATGCGCGTGCGCGGGATCAGCATCGCGCCGAAGTGCGCGAGGATGTCGCCGAAATACGGATTGCCCGTGGCCCGCGCGATGCCCAGGTGAAAGGCCAGGTCGTGGGCGACGGTGTCGCCGCCGGCGGCCGCATTGTGCTCGAAGGCCTGCAGCGCCTGGCGCAGGGCCTGCAGGTGATCGCCGCTGCGGCGCTGCGCGGCCAGGCCCGCGGCCTCGGTCTCGAGGCTGATGCGCAACTCCAGCACGGCCAGCACATCGACCGATTCGCTGAGCTCCCGGGCGTTGAGGGTCAGGCCCGAGACCTCGCGCGCGGGCAGCACGAAGGTGCCTATGCCGTGGCGCGTCTCCACCAGGCCGGCGGCCTGTAGCTTGGAGATCGCCTCGCGCACCACGGTGCGGCTCACGTCATAGCTGCGCACCAGCTCCGACTCGGTGGGCAGCTTGTCGCCCTCGTGCAGCAGGCCCTGGCGGATCTTATGCTCGAACTCCTCGGACAACAGGTTCGCCAGGCTGCGGCCATTGCGGCCGGCCTTGCCGCGCAGCTGGCGCTCGGCTGCGGCGGGTGCGGGCAGTGGTTCGGGTAATTCCGGGGATGTGGAGCGCATGGACCTCATCATAATCCGTCTTCAGTTATCAGACAACGTATCACAAACCATGAGTTCAAGCCTGAAAATGCACCGGCTGCTGCTCACCGGCGCCGCCGGTGGCCTGGGGCAGGTGCTGCGCGAGCGCCTGCGGCCGTATGCCGACATCCTGCGCCTGTCCGACATCGCGGCGCTGGCGCCGGCACCGGCTGCAGCGCAAGAGGTCGTGCCCTGCGATCTGGCCGACAAGCAGGCGGTCGATGCGCTGGTGGCGGGCTGCGACGCCATCGTGCACCTGGGCGGCGTCTCGGTGGAGCGCCCGTTCGAAGAGGTGCTGGAGGCCAACATCAAGGGCGTGTTCCATATCTACGAGGGTGCGCGCCGCCATGGCGTGCGGCGCGTGGTCTTCGCCAGCTCCAACCACGTCATCGGCTTCTACCGCCAGGGCGAGCGCATCGACGCCAACGCCCGCCGCCGCCCCGACGGCTACTACGGCCTGTCCAAGTCGTTCGGCGAGGATGTCGCGAGCTTTTATTTCGACCGCTACGGCATCGAGACGGTGAGCATCCGCATCGGCTCGTCCTTTCCCGCGCCGCGCGACCGGCGCATGATGAGCACCTGGCTCAGCTACGACGACCTGACCCGGCTCATCGAGAAATCGCTGTTCACCCCGCACGTGGGCCACACCGTGGTCTACGGCGCTTCGGCCAACCGCGACGGCTGGTGGGACAACCATGGCGCCGCGCACCTGGGCTTCGTGCCGCAGGACAGCTCCGAGCCCTTCCGCGCCCAGGTCGAGGCCCAGCCCGCGCCCGCCGCCGACGACCCGGTGGCCGTCTACCAGGGCGGAGCGTTCACGGCCCAAGGGCCTTTCGAGGGCACGTAAAGTGCATAACACGCTCTCATGATGCAGGCTGCCACCGAACTGGTCTGCGACGCGCGCTGCGCCACCGGCGAGAGCCCGGTCTGGCTGGCCGCCGAGCAATCGCTGTACTGGGCCGATATTCCGCGCGGCCTGCTGCACCGCTGGCGCGCGGCCGATGGCGGGCGCACGCAGTGGCAGCTGCCGCAGATGCTGGCCTGCATGGCACCCTGGGCCGGCCGGCCCGGCCAGTGGATCGCCGGGCTGCAGGACGGCCTGTACCGCATCACGCTGCCAGAAGACGGTGGTGGTGGCAATGCCGATGCCGCGCAACTGGCGCCGGCGCCGCACGCCCGGCCCGGCATGCGCTTCAACGACGGCCGCTGCGACCGCCAGGGGCGCATGCTGGCCGGCACCATGCTGCTCGACATGTCGGCGGCCCAGGCCGTGGGCCGGGTCTACCGCTGGAGCGGCGCCGAGACCGGCGGCCTGGCCGAGCTGGACCTCGGCCCGCTGATCGTGCCCAACGGCATGGCCTTCAGCCCCGACGGCCGCACCATGTACCTGTCGGACTCGCACCCGCAGGTGCAGGCCATCTGGGCCTTCGACTACGACGTGGCCAGCGGCACGCCGTACAACCGCCGGCTGTTCGTGGACATGCGGCCGCTGCCGGGCCGCCCGGACGGGGCGGCCGTCGACGCCGACGGCTGCTACTGGATCTGCGGCAACGACGCCGGCCTGGTGCACCGCTTCACGCCCGAGGGGCGGCTGGACCGCTCGCTGGCCGTGCCGGTGAAAAAGCCCGCGATGTGCGCCTTTGGCGGCCCGGGGCTCGATACCTTGTTCGTCACCTCGATACGGCCCGAGGGCGATCTGGCCGGCCAGCCGCTGGCCGGCGGCGTGTTCGCGCTGCGCCCCGGCGTGCAGGGGCTGGCCGAGCCGCAGTTCCAGAGTGCCTAGCAAAAGTTCTCGCAAACCACTGACAACAACCCAGGAGACAAGTCCATGAAGCTCATCCCAACCCTGCTGGCAGGCTTGGCCGCCAGCCTGATCGGCGCCGGCGCGCAGGCGGCGGAGTTCCGCTCCGCCGACATCCACCCCGACGACTATCCCACCGTGCTGGCCGTCAAGTTCATGGGCGAGAAGCTCAAGCAGCTGTCGGGCGGCAAGGACACGATCAAGGTCTTTCCCAACGGCGCGCTCGGCGGCGAGAAGGAGACCATCGAGCAGGCCAAGATCGGTGCGCTGCAGATGGTGCGCGTCAACGTGGGCGCGATGAACAACGTCTGCCCCGAGACCGTCGTGCCCACCATGCCCTTCCTGTTTCGCTCGGTCGAGCATATGCACAAGGTGCTCGACGGCCCGGTGGGCGAAGAGATCCTCAAGAGCTGCGAGAAGCAGGGCTTCGTGGGCCTGGCCTTCTACGATAGCGGCGCGCGCTCCATGTTCACCGCCAAGAAGCCGGTCATGGGCATTGCCGACATGAAGGGCCTGAAGGTGCGCGTGCAGCAGTCCGACCTGTGGGTGGCCATGCTCGAAGCCATGGGGGCCAATGCCACGCCCATGCCCATGGGCGAGGTCTATACGGGCCTGAAGACCGGCCTGATCGACGCCGCCGAGAACAACTACCCCACCTACGAAAGCGCGCGCGCCTTCGAGGTGGCCAAGTACTTCAGCCGCACCGAGCATTCGATGGCGCCGGAGATCCTGCTGTTCTCCAAGCGCAGCTGGGACCGCCTCTCGCCGCAGCAGCAGGGCTGGGTGCGCCAGGCCGCCAAGGAGTCCGTGCCCTACATGCGCGCCAAGTGGGTGGAGCGCGAGCAGCGGGCCCTGGCCACGGCAAAGGCGGGCGGCGCGCAGTTCATCGATATCGACAAGAAACCCTTCCAGGATGCGATGAAGCCGGTGTACGACAAGTTCATCACCGACGCCCACCTCAAGGACCTGATCAAGCGCACGCAGGAAACGAACTGATGGCCCGGCCGCCGTCCCCGCCTGCCTGACGGGCGCGGCGGCCCATCCGATCCAAAACCATGTACACCAAACTCTGCAAAACGCTGGCGCGCGCCTGCATGTGGCTGGGCATTGCCGGCTTGATGCTGGTGATCGCCGCGGTCAGCTGGCAGGTATTCGGCCGCTATGTGCTGAACAACACGCCCACCTGGGCCGAAAGCCTGGCGCTGCTGCTCGTGCTCTACATCACCATGCTGGGCGTCAGCGTGGGCGTGCGCGATTCGGGCCACATCGGGCTGGAGTCGCTGCTGGTGCTCGCGCCCGAGGGGCTGCGGCTCAAGCTGGAGTTCCTGATCCATGCGCTGGTGCTGCTGTTCGGCGCCGCCATGGCCTGGAGCTGCGCCTCGCTGGCCGAATCGGTCTGGAGCTACCGCCTGCCCACGCTGGGCATCTCGGAGGGCTGGCGCTATGTGCCCGCCTCGATCGCGGGCGTGCTCATCGTGCTGTTCTCTATCGAACACATCATCGCGCTCGCGCGTGGCCAAGAAGTCGAACCGGCCTGGGGATAAGTGATGACGATTGCATTGACCATTCTGTGCGTGTCGTTTGCGGCACTGCTGCTGCTGGGCGTGCCGGTGGCGTTTTCCATCGGCCTGTCGTCGCTGGCCACGCTGCTGTACGAGGGGCTGCCGCTGGAGGTGGGCTTCCAGCAGATGACCTCGGGCATGGGCGTGTTCTCGTTCCTGGCGATCCCGTTCTTCATCTTCGCGGGCGAGCTGATGCTCTACGGCGGCATCGCCGACCGCATCGTGGATTTCGCGCGCTCGCTGGTCGGCCATGTGCGCGGCGGCCTGGGCATGTCCAACGTGGTGGCCTGCACGCTGTTCGGCGGCGTCTCGGGCTCGCCGGTGGCCGATGTCTCGGCCATGGGCGCGGTGATGATCCCGATGATGAAGAAAGAGGGCTACCACGCCGACTACGCGGTCAACGTGACCACGCACGCGGCGCTGGTGGGCGCGCTGATGCCCACCAGCCACAACATCATCATCTACGCGCTGGCCGCGGGCGGCAAGGTCTCCATCGCCGCGCTGATCCTGGCCGCGCTGATGCCGGCGCTGGTGCTCACGGTCTCGAACCTGCTGGCCGCCTACTGGGTCGCGGTGCGGCGCGGCTACCCCGCCGGGCGCTTCCCCGGCTGGCAGATCGTGGGCCGCTCGTTCGCCGCGGCGCTGCCCGGGCTGTTCGTGGTGGTGCTGATCCTGGGCGGCATTCTCTCGGGCGTGTTCACCGCCACCGAGTCGGCCGCGGTGGCGGTGCTCTACGCGCTGGCGCTGACCATCTTCCTGTACCGCACGCTGACCCGCGAGAACTTCATCAAGGCCGCGTCCAAGGCGGTCAAGACCACCGGCGTGATCCTGCTGCTGATCGGCATCTCCAGCACCTTCGGCTACCTGATCAGCCTGTACGGCGTGGCCGAACTCACCGGCCAGATGCTGGCGCAGGTCACCAGCACGCCGTGGGTGATCTTCCTGCTGATCAACATCATCCTCTTCGTGCTGGGCACCTTCCTCGACATGGCCGCCACCATCTTGCTGTGCACGCCGATCTTCCTGCCGATCGCGCAGCACTACGGCATGAGCTCGGTGCAGTTCGGCATCGTGATGCTGATCAACTGCGCGCTGGGCCTGAACACGCCGCCGGTGGGCACGACGCAGTTCGTGGGCTGCGCGATCGGCGGCGTCTCGGTGGGCACGGTGATGCGCACCATCTGGCCGTTCTACGGCGCGCTGATCTTCGCGCTGGGCGTGGTCACCTTCGTGCCGGCGTTCTCGACCTGGCTGCCAGGCCTGTTCATGAAAGTCAATTGAGCCGTTTCCCATGAGTACCTCGCACACCATCCGTCACGTCCGCATCACGCCGATTGCCTTCCGCGATCCGCCGTTGCTCAATGCGGCCGGCATCCACGAACCCTGGGCGCTGCGCTCCATCATCGAGATCGAGACCGCCTCGGGCCTGGTGGGCATCAACGAGAGCTATGGCGACCAGCCCATGCTCGATGCGCTGGCCAAGGCCGCGCCCGCGCTGGCGGGTCTGTCGCCCTGGGCGCTCAACGAGATGGAGAGCCGCGTGGCGGCCCTGGTCGCGCCGCCAAAGCTCACCGCCTCGGAATTCCTGGGCCAGCAGGTGTCGCTGGCGCCGGGCACCCATGTCTCCAAGACCGTGGCCAAGGTGGTCAGCGCCTTCGAGGTCGCCATGCTCGACCTGCAGGGCCAGATGGCGGGCGCGCCGGTGGTCGACCTGCTCGGCGGCGCGGCGCGCGCCAGCGTGCCGTTCTCGGCCTACCTGTTCTACAAGTACGCCGAGCACATCGACAGGCCCTATGGACCAGATTCTTCGCCCGATGCCTGGGGCGAAGCCCTCACGCCGCAGCAGCTGGTGGCGCAGGCGCGGCGCATGATTGCGCAGTATGGCTTCCAGAGCATCAAGCTCAAGGCCGGCGCGCTGCCACCCGAGCAGGAGGCGGCCGGCATCCTGGCGCTGGCCCAGGCCTTTCCGGGCACGCCGCTGCGCATCGACCCCAATGCCAACTGGACCGTGGAGACCAGCCTGAAGATCGTGCAGCAGCTGCAGGGCGTGCTCGAGTACTACGAGGACCCGGCTCCGGGCCTGGACGGCATGGCCGCCGTGGCGCGAGAAATGGCGCGTGAGGGCGACGTGCCGCTGGCCACCAACATGGTGGTGACGGACTTTGCCGAATTCCGCCGCAATGCCGAGATGGGCTGCCCCGTGAAGATCGTCTTGAGCGACCACCATTACTGGGGCGGGCTGCGCGCCACGCAGCGCCTGTCCACGCTGTGCCGCACCTTCGACCTGGGCCTGTCCATGCACAGCAATTCGCACCTGGGCATCAGCCTGGTGGCCATGACGCACCTGTGCGCCAGCGTGCCGCTGCTGACCTATGCCTGCGACACGCACTACCCCTGGCAGGACGACGAGGTCATCGAGGGCGGCCGGCTGCGGTTCGAGCAGGGCAGCTTGCGCGTGCCCACGGCGCCCGGCCTGGGCGTGGCGCTGGACCGCGAGGCCCTGGCCCGCCTGCACGACAACTACCTGCACTGCGGCATACGCAACCGCGACGACCTGGGCCAGATGCTCAGGTACGACCCGTCATTCACCGGCAAGCAGCCGCGTTTTTAACTCAGGAGACCCATGGGCATGACACCATTTCAGCACCCGCAGCGCCGCCAGTTCCTCAAGGCCGCCGCAGGCACGGGCCTGGCGGCAGCCAGCGGATGGGCGGGGGCCCAGTCCTTCGCCTTCCAGCCGAACCAGCGCTATCCGGACCCGGCGGTGCAGATCCTCGACCCTGACTTCGCCAAGTACCGCCTCTACAGCAGCACCGTGGAGCAGGTCGCCACCGGCATGCGCTGGTGCGAAGGACCGGTGTATTTTCCCGAAGGCGGCTACCTGCTGTTCAGCGACATACCCAACAACCGCATCATGAAGTACAGCGAGCACGACGGCTCGCTCAGCGTCTTCCGCAGCCCGGCCAACTTCGCCAATGGCAACACGCGCGACCGGCAGGGGCGCCTCATCACCTGCGAGCACTCGGTGACCCGGCGCATCACCCGTACCGAAAAAGACGGCAAGATCAGCGTGCTGGCCGACAGCTTCGAGGGCAAGAAGCTCAACTCGCCCAACGACATCGTCGTCAAGTCCGACGACAGCATCTGGTTCACCGACCCGCTGTTCGGCATCAACGGCGAGTGGGAAGGCTATCGCGCCAACCGCGAGCAGGCCAATACCAATGTCTTTCGCATCGCGCCGGACGGCCGCATCACCGCCGTCATCACCGATCTGGTCAATCCCAACGGGCTGGCCTTCTCGCCTGACGAGAAGAAGCTGTACGTGGTGGAGTGGAAAGGCACGCCCAACCGCAGCATCTGGCGCTATGACGTGGGCGCGGATGGGCAGAGCCTGACCAACAAGACCAAGCTGATCGACGCCGCGGACCAGGGCGCGCTGGACGGCTTTCGCGTGGACCGCGACGGCAACCTGTGGTGCGGCTGGGGCAGCAACGGCGCGCTGCAGGCGGAGCCCACCGACGTGGGCGGGCGCAGGCAGTACCAGCTCAAGGGCCAGCCAGAAGCGCTGGACGGCGTGCGCGTCTTCAGCCCCGAGGGCAAGGCGCTCGCGCACATCAGCCTGCCCGAGCGCTGTGCCAACCTGTGCTTCGGCGGCCCGAAGAACAACCGCCTCTACATGGCCAGCAGCCATTCCATCTACGCCCTCTACGTGGAGGCGCACGGCGCCACCTGACCACCCCATCCCGCAACACCGAAAACCATAGGAGACCAGCACCATGCAACGCCGCACCCTGATCCACCGCTCCCTCGCCGCCAGCGCACTGCTGCTGGGCGCCACCTTTGCCGCCCTGCCCGCCGCCGCGCAGGGCGGCTGGCCTGCCGGCAAGCCCATCACTTACATGGTGCCCTTTCCGCCCGGCGGCAATACCGATACCCTGGCGCGCGTGATCGCCCAGCCGCTGGGCAAGGCGCTGGGCACGCCGGTGGTCATAGAGAACAAGGGCGGCGCCGGCGGCAGCGTGGGCTCGGCCCTGGCCGCGCGCGCGCCGGCCGACGGCTACACCATCCTCGGCGGCACCATCAGCTCGCATGCCATCAACGTGAGCCTGTACTCCAAGCTCGACTACGACCCGGTGAAGTCCTTCACGCCCATAGCCATGCTGGGCTCGGGCCCGCTGGTGCTGGTGGTGCCGGCCGCCAGCCCCTACAAGACGCTGGCCGACGTGCTGGCGGCCAGCAAGGCCAAGGCCGCGGCCGGCGGGCTGACCTCGGCCTCTCCGGGCAGCGGCACCTCCAACCACATGGCGCTGGAGCTGCTGGCCTACCAGACGGGCGTGAAGTTCACGCACGTGCCCTACAAGGGCAGCGGTCCGGCCGTGCAGGATGTGATCGGCGGCCAGGTGGACATGATGTTCGACACCGCGCTGGTGGTGGGCCCGCACATCCAGTCCGGCAAGCTGCGCCCCATCGCGGTCACCAGCTCCAAGCGCCTGGAATCGCTGCCCGATGTGCCGACCATCGCCGAGGCCGGCGAGAAGGGCTTCGACATGGGCTCGTGGCAGGCGGTGTTCGCGCCCGCGGGCACGCCCAAGCCCATCGTGGACCGGCTGCATGCCGAGATCATGAAGATCGTCGCCACGCCCGAGGTGCAGGCGCGCCTGAAGGGCTTCGGCATGGTGCCATCGAGCATGACGCCGGCCGAGCTGGGCGAGTACCAGAAGGCCGAGGTGGCCAAGTGGGCCAAGGTGATCAAGGCCGCAGGCATCAAGGCAGACTGATGAGCATCCCGACACCGCTTTGCATCAGCATGCACCCGGCGGACAACGTGGCCATCGTCGCCAACGACGGCGGCCTGCCCGCCGGCACGGCGATGCCCGGCGGCCTGGTGCTGCTGGAGCGGGTGCCGCAGGCGCACAAGCTGGCGCTGGTGGACATTCCCGAAGGCGGCGAGGTGCGCCGCTACAACGTGGTCATAGGCTATGCGCTCGGGCCGATACCGGCCGGCAGCTGGGTGCACGAGCGCCTGCTGCGCATGCCCGCCGCGCGCTCGCTGCAGGGCCTGCCCGTCGCTACCGCCAAGCCGCCGGCCATGGAGCCGCTCGAAGGCTATACCTTCGAGGGCTACCGCAATGCCGATGGCAGCGTGGGCACGCGCAATATTCTCGCCATCACCACCACGGTGCAGTGCGTGGCCGGGGTGCTGGATTTTGCGGTGCGCCGCATCAAGTCCGAGCTGCTGCCGTGCTACCCCCATGTGGACGACGTGGTCGGGCTGGAACACAGCTATGGCTGCGGCGTGGCCATCGACGCCGTGGGCGCCGAGATTCCGCAGCGCACGCTGCGCAACATCGCCCACAACCCGAACTTCGGCGGCGAGGTGATGGTGGTGAGCCTGGGCTGCGAGAAGCTGCAGCCCGAGCGCCTGCTGCCGCCGGGCTCGTTTCCCATCGCCGATGAAAGGGAGCCCGCGCTGGACGTGGTCTGCCTGCAGGATGAGGCGCATGTGGGCTTCATGTCCATGATCGACTCCATCATGGGCAGCGCCAGGGTGCATCTGGAGCGGCTGAACGCGCGCCGGCGCGAGACCGTGCCGGCCAGCGCCCTGGTGGTGGGCGTGCAGTGCGGCGGCAGCGATGCCTTCAGCGGCGTCACGGCCAATCCGGCCGTGGGCTTTTGCACCGACCTGCTGGTGCGCGCGGGCGCCACCGTGATGTTCAGCGAGGTGACCGAGGTGCGCGACGGCATCGACCAGCTCACCTCGCGCGCCTCCAGCCCCGAGGTGGCCGAGGCCATGATCGCGGAGATGGCCTGGTACGACGCCTACCTGGACAAGGGCCGCGTGGACCGCAGCGCCAACACCACGCCCGGCAACAAGAAGGGCGGCCTGTCGAACATCGTCGAGAAGGCCATGGGCTCGATCATCAAGAGCGGCACGGCGCCCATCACCGGCGTGCTGTCGCCGGGCCAGCGGCTGGCCGACCGGGGCATCAAGCGCGGCCTGGTCTACGCGGCCACGCCGGCCAGCGACTTCATCTGCGGCACGCTGCAGCTGGCCGCCGGCATGAACCTGCACGTCTTCACCACCGGCCGCGGCACGCCCTACGGCCTGGCCCAGGTGCCGGTGATCAAGGTGGCCACGCGCAGCGACCTGGCGCGGCGCTGGCACGACCTGATGGACGTGAACGCCGGGCGCATCGCCGACGGCGCGGCGACGATCGAGGAGGTGGGCTGGGAGATGTTCCGGCTGATGCTCGACGTGGCCAGCGGCCGCAGGAAAACCTGGGCCGAGCAGTGGCAGCTGCACAACGCGCTGGTACTGTTCAACCCAGCACCCGTCACTTGACATCAGGAGCAGGCAATGAGACCCAATCGACTCAGGGAAATCTGGCAGGGCGGCGGCGCCGCCATCAACGGCTGGCTGGCCATACCGAACGGCTTCGCGGCCGAGACCATGGCCCACCAGGGCTGGGATACGCTGACCATCGACATGCAGCACGGCGTGGTTGACTACCAGGCCATGGTGGGCATGCTGCAGGCCATATCGACCACGCCCACCGTGCCGCTGGTGCGCGTGCCGTGGCTGGAGCCCGGCATCCTCATGAAGACGCTGGACGCCGGGGCCTACGGCGTGATCTGCCCCATGGTCAATACCCGCGAGGATGCCCAAAAGCTCGTGGCCTGGACCCACTATGCGCCGCGCGGCACGCGCAGCTTCGGGCCGGTGCGGGCGCTGCTGTATGGCGGCGCCGACTACCCCGCGCATGCCAACGACACCATTGTCACCTTCGCGATGATCGAGACCGCGCAGGCGCTGGACAACCTGGACGCGATCATGGGCGTGGAAGGGCTGGACGCGGTCTACATCGGGCCCAGCGACCTGTCGCTGTCGCTGGGCTGCAGGCCGGTGTTCGACGGGCTCGACCCCAAGGCGCAGCAGGCGGTGGACCATATCCTCGAACGCGCCAAGGCCCATGGCCTGGTGGCCGGCATCCACAACGGCACGCCCGAGAGCGCGCTGGAGCGCATCGCCCGGGGCTTCCAGCTCACCACCGTGAGCTCCGACGCGCGGCTGATGGCCGCAGGCTCGCAGCAGGTGCTGCAGGCCATGCGGGCGAGCGCTCCAGCGCCTGCCTCGGGCGCATATTGAAATTTCTCATTCCCAAGGACAAAGACATGAAGCTTGGATTCATAGGCCTCGGCATCATGGGCGCGCCGATGGCGCTGCACCTCATCAACGCCGGCCACACGGTCTACGTGAGCGCGGCCCGCAGCGTGCCCGAATCGATCAAGGCATCGGCCGCCATACCCTGCGCCAGCCCACAGGAGGTGGCGGGCAACGCCGAGGTGATCTTCCTGATGGTGCCCGACACGCCGGACGTCGAATCGGTGCTGTTTGGCGAGAGCGGCGTGGCCGCCGCGCTGGGCCAGGGGGGCGAACGCAAGGTGATCGTCGACATGAGCTCGATCTCGCCGATGGCCACCAAGGCCTTCGCGCAGAAGATCAACGCGCTGGGCGCGGACTACGTCGACGCGCCGGTGTCCGGCGGCGAGGTGGGCGCCAAGGCGGCCTCGCTGACCATCATGTGCGGCGGCGAGCCGGCGGTGTTCGAGCGGGTGCGGCCATTGCTCGAAACCATGGGCAAGAACATCACGCTGGTGGGCGGCAACGGCGACGGCCAGACCACCAAGGTGGCCAACCAGATCATCGTGGCGCTGAACATCGCGGCGGTGGGCGAGGCGCTGCTGTTCGCCAGCAAGGCCGGCGCCGATCCGGCCAAGGTGCGCGCGGCGCTGATGGGCGGCTTCGCCTCCAGCCGCATCCTCGAGGTGCATGGCGAGCGCATGATCAAGCGCACTTTCGCACCGGGCTTTCGCATCAAGCTGCACCAGAAGGACCTGGGCCTGGCGCTGCAGGGCGCGCGCGAGCTGGGCCTGGCGCTGCCGCAGACCGCTGGCGCCGCGCAGCTGATGCAGGCCTGCGCCGCCAACGGCGATGCCGAGCTGGATCACTCGGCGCTGGTGAAGGCGCTGGAGCTGATGGCCGCGCACGACGTGGCTTGAATCTGGCCTAGGCCGGCGCCAGCTCCTCCAGCCGCGACAGCGCCCGCGAGGCGCCGCCCAGGCGCGCGGCCAGCAGCTGTGCGCGCTTGAGGTACAGGTGGGCAGCGTGCTCCCAGGTAAAACCCATGCCGCCGCAGACCTGGATGGCGGTGCGCGTGGCCTGCAGCGCGCCCTCGATGGCGGTGAATTCGGCCGCGGCGCAGGCAAAGCGCGCATCGGGCAGGCGCCCGTCCAGCGCCGCGCCGGCGTAGAGCGCGGCCAGGCGTGCGTTGTCCACCCCCATCCAGGCATTCGCCAGCTGGTGCTTGACGGCCTGGTAGCTGCCGATGGGCCTGCCAAACTGCACGCGCTCGATGGCATGGCCGCTGGCCAGCGCCAGCGCGGCCTGCGCCAGGCCGATGAGTTCGGCGCAGTGCATCAGCCGCCAGGCGGCGCGTGCATGGGCACGGGCTTCGGCAGGCATGGCCAGCGTCTGCCAGGGCGTGGCGGGCGGCAGCGCCACGGCGGCGGCCTGCAGCAGCGTCGGGTCCAGGCCGGGCTGCATGGCCGCGGGCGCACCGCAGAGCATGGTGAGCTGCAGGGGCTGGCCCGGGTCTTCGAGCCCGCGCACCACGAGCATGTCGGAGCATTGCCCGGCATGGTCCCAAATCCTGTCGTGCTCCGCTACGCAGTGCACGGCGCGCTCGCCTGCGGCGACGGACCGGGCCAGCTCGCGCAGCGCCGGTGCATCATCGGCTGCGGCTTGCAGCCACAGCGGCAGCAGCACCGCGCTGGCGGCCCAGGGCAGGTTCAGCAGCTGGCTGCCGGCGGCCTCGGCAACCAGACAGGCCTCGGTCAGCCCCAGGCCCAGGCCGCCCTGCGCTTCGGGGCGCAGCAAATCCATCCAGCCCATGGCCGCCATGCCCTGCCACAGTTGCTGCTGCGCCGGATCGCTCCAGGGCAGGGCCTGGCGCGCGCGGGCGAGCGGATGGCGTGCGGCAAAGAAGCGCGTGGCCGATGCGTGCAGCATCTGCTGCTCGGCGTTGAGTGCGAAATCCATGTGGTTCAACCCTTGGGCAGCCGCAGCAGTTGCTCGGCGAGGATGTTGCGCTGCACCTCGGAGGTGCCGGCGAGAATGGTTTCGGCCCGCGTCCACAGCGCATCGCGCACCCAGGCGGCCGCCTCCCGGTCGGCGCCGCCCGGCGCCGGCCCGGCCAGCGCGCGTTCGCCCAGCAGCTCGGTGGCCAGCGCCAGCAGCTTCTGGTGCGACTCGCTCCAGTGCAGCTTGGTGGCCGAGCCCTCGGGCCCCGGCGGGCCGCCGCGCAGCGCGCTGGTGAGCGCGCGCCACGACTTGAGCTTGAGCACATGGCTGTCCACCGCCAGGCGCGCGATCTCGCGGCGCAGGTGGGGGCAGTCGAGCTGGCTGCCGCCCTGGCCGTCCGGTGTTTGCGCGGCCAGCCGCCTGAGCGCATCAAGCTCCTGCGCAAAGCGCACCTGGCGCGGGATGAAGTAGGTGCCGCGCTCGAAGCTGGCCGCCGCCATCGCCAGGCGCCAGCCGCCGTTTTCCTCGCCGACCAGCGCGTCGAGCGGCACCCGTACATCCTCGAAGAAGACTTCGTTGAAATCGGCCTCGCCGGTGATCTGGCGGATGGGCGCGACGCGCACGCCGGGCAGCTTCATGTCGACCAGCACAAAGCTGATGCCCTTGTGGCGCGGGGCCGCGGCATCGGTGCGCGCCAGCACGAAGCCGTAGTCGGCGATGTGCGCGAACGAGGTCCAGATCTTGTGGCCGTTGAGCACATAGTGGTCGCCGCGGCGCTCGGCACGGGTAGCGAGCGCGGCCAGGTCCGAGCCCGCGCCGGGCTCGGAATAGCCCTGGCACCAGATGTCGCGGTTGGCCAGGATGCCGGGCAGATAGCGCTGCTTCTGCGCCTCGCTGGCAAAGTGGATCAGCGTGGGGCCGAGGATGCCGTGGCCGATGATGTTCACGCCCAGCGGCGCGCCGATGCGGGCCTGCTCCTCGTGGAAGAGGGCCTGGCGCGTCAGCGGCCAGTTCCTGCCGCCATATTGCTCGGGCCAGCCCAGGCCCGCCCAGCCGGCGCGGCTCACATGGTCTTCCCAGGCGCGGCGCCAGGCGAGGTCGTTGGGATCGGGTTCGCCCCGGCTCCGCGTCCACTCGGCCTTGAAGCGCGGGTAGTGCGTCTCGAACCAGTCGCGCAGCGTCAGCCGGAAGGCTTCGTCCTGCGCCGAATAGCCCACTTGCATGGAAATCTCTCTTGTATCTGGTTTAAAAAAGAATAGCTGTCAGCGCCTATGTATCAAAGATTTCAAATGCATTTATTGTTGAAATCGTTTGGTGGCAATCGCTAACAGCTATCAATATAGAAGTTCTTCAATCCACCTTGGCGCCGGATTCCTTGACCACCCGGGCCCATTTGGCGATGTCGTTCTTGAGGAAGGCGGCGAATTCCTCGGGGGTGTTGCCGATGATCTCCAGCCCCAGCGAGGCGAACTTCTCCTGGATCGCCGGCTCCCTGAGGGTCTCCTGCAGCGTGGTGTAGAGCCTGGCCACCGCCGGCGCGGGCGTGCCCGCGGGCGCCACCAGGCCCAGCCAGGGCATGGCCTCGTAGCCGGGCAGGCCGGATTCGGCGACGGTGGGCGTGTCCGGCAGCAGCTTGGAGCGCCGGGCGGTGGTCACCGCCAGCAGGCGCAGCTTCTTGTCGTTGATGAAGGGCTTGGATGAGGCATAGGCATCGAACATCACGTTGATGTTGCCGCCCACCAGGTCCAGCAGCGCCGGCGCGCTGCCCTTGTAGGGCACGTGCTCCATGCGCACGCCGGCCATGGTCTTGAACAGCTCCGACTCCAGGTGGGTCGAGGTGCCCGCGCCCACCGAGCCGTAGCTGCCCTTGCCGGGGTGGGCCTGGAGCCAGGCGACCAGCTCGGCCACGCTGTTGGCCGGCACGCTGGGGTGCACCTCGAGCACATGCACCACCGATGCCACCAGCGACACCGGCGTGAAATCCCTGATCGGGTCGTAGCCCACCTTCTTGTACAGCGCCGGCGCAATGCCCAGCGACGAGGCGGCGAGCAGCAGCGTGTGGCCGTCGGGCGCGGCGCGCGCCACATAGTCGGACGCGATCACCGTGCCCGCGCCGGGCTTGTTCTCGACGATCACCGGCTGGCCCAGCTTGCTCGCCATGCGCTCGGACAGCGCGCGCGCCATGATGTCGGCGGCGCCGCCGGGCGAGAACGGCACGACCACGGTGACCGGCTTGCCCGGATAGTTCTGCGCCTGCGCCATGCCGCAGGCGGCGAGGGCCGCGACGGCCACTGCCGCGATCATTTTCTTGAACATGGTTGGTCTCCTTCTTGGTTGGTAAAAATCGCCCCCACGCTGGCCCACTGCGTGTGGCGGCGGCCCGGCGGCAAAAGCGGGATTCAGGTAGCGGCAGGCACCACCAGCGCATCGAGCGCGCACACGCCCCGGCCCGCGGGCTTGACGAGCAGCGGGTTCACCTCGATCTCGCTGGCCTGCTCCTGCAGCGCCAGCACCGCGCGCGAAAAGCCGGCGATGGCGCGGCAGGCCGCATCCACATCGCCCCGGGGCTGGCCGCGAAAACCGTCGAGCAGCGCAAAGGCCTTGAGCTCACCCAGCATCTCGCGCGCCATGGCCTCGTCGACCGGCAGCAGGCGGTGGCTCACGTCCTGGTAGATCTCGGTGAGCACGCCGCCCAGGCCCACGGTCAGCGCCATGCCGAATACCGGGTCGTGCGTGGCGCCCAGGATCAGCTCGGCCGCACCCCCTTGCACGGTTTCCATCTTCTGCACCAGCGCGCCTTCGATGTGCGCAGCGGGCGCGTAGCGATGGCACGAAGCCATGACCTCGTCGAAGGCCGCGCGCACCTCGGCCGCCGAGCCCAGGCGCAGCTTCACGCCGCCGGCCTCGGTCTTGTGCGCGATGTCGGCGGACAGCACCTTCAGCACCACCGGGTAGCCCAGCGCCTCGGCGGCCTGCACGGCTTGGTCGGCGTTCGCCGCCGCGCGCTCGGCCACGCCGGGCACGCCAAACTGCGCCAGCCATTGCTTGCAGCGGTGCTCGTCGAGCACCGCGGGCAGGGCGCTGCGTGCCGGCGGCGCCTCGCGGCGCACGGCCAGCCAGCGGTTGTTTTTGCGGCGTTCCTGCCACAGCAAGAAGGGCGACAGCGCCGACACCGCCACGCCGATGTCCTCGAACACCGGCACGCCGCCGCGGCGCAGCTGCTCGCGCTTTTGCGCGGCGCCGGTGTCGATGGCGGCGAACAGGCGCGGGTACTTTTGCGCCACCGCGCACAGGTCGTCGGCCATGCGGTCGAGCAGGTAGCCGGGCGCATAGACCACCACCGCGTCGATCGCATCGCTTTGCGCCAGCGCCTCCAGCGCGGTGCGCACGAAGCCCGGATCGTTGACCACGTTGCCGGTCACGTCCACCGGGTTGCTCACCATGCCGTAGTCGGGAATGCCGGTGCGCAGCAACTGCTGCAGCGGCTGCGGCAGCGTGGGCACGTCCAGGCCCTGGAGCAGGAACTTGTCGGCCAGGATGGCTCCCAGCGCGCCCGAGATGGTGATGATGGCCACCCGCCTGCCCGCGCTGCGCTGGCGGTACTGCGCCAGGTTGGCCAGCTGCGCCATCTGCGCGAAGTCGTCGCTCTGGATGATGTTCAGCTGGCGGAAGGCCGCGCGGTAGATCTGCTGGTCGCCGGCCAGCGCCGAGGTGTGCGAGCGCACCGCTTCGCAGCCCTTGTCGGTCTCGCCGGCCTTGTAGAGGATGAGCAGCTTGCCCTGCCGCGCGAAAGCCTCGGCCGCGGCGATGAAGCGCGGGCCGTCGCGCAACTCCTCGATGTAGCCCATGCAGACCTCGGTGCCGTCGTCCTGCGCCAGGTATTGCAGGTACTGCGCGAAGTCCACGCAGGCCTCGTTGCCGGTGTTGATGAAATGGCTGAACTCCACGCCCAGGCGGCGCGCGATCGCGTACACCGCGGCGCAGACATTGCCGCTTTGCGTGAGCAGGCTGACCGTGCCGCTGCCCGCCTGCATCGGCGCGGTGTTGAACACCGAGGCGAAGCTGGTGTGCACCTGGCGGTTGAGGTTGGCAAAGCCCATCAGGTTGGGGCCGGCCACCACCATATCGGTCGTGGCTGCGTAGGCTTCAAGCTCGTCCTGCAGGGCCTGGCCCCGGGCGCCTTCCTCGGCGAAGCCGGCGGCATAGACGATCACCGCGCGCGCGCCCTTGGCGTGGCAGCGCCTGAGCATGGGCGTCACTTCGGCGGCGGCGATCGCCAGCACCACCAGCTCGGGCGCCTCGGGCAGCGATTCGATGTCGGCATAGCAGCGCTGGCCGAAGACTTGCTGGTACTTCGGGTTGACCGGGTAGATGCGGCCCTGGTAGCCGAATCTGGTGAGGTGTGCGATGGGCATGCCGCCGATGCGCGCCGCATGGCTGCTGGCGCCGACGATGGCGATGGAGGCGGGGTTGAGCAGCGGCTCAAGGCGGTGGGGCTGCATGGCTCAGGCGTTCTTTTCCGGGTGCTTCTGGATGGCCTGGGCCAGGCCCCGGTCGCGCGCGCTGAGAAAGCCCTCGGACAGATGCGAGAGCTGGTGCGTGTCGAAATGCGCCGCGAGAGCCGTGCGCAGGCCCTGCGCGTCCAGCGAGCGGTTGATCGAGCGCTTGATGAGCTTCAGGCCAAAGGGCGGCGCCTTGGCGATCTGCTGGGCCAGCGCGAGCGCGGCGTCGGCGAGATCCGCATCCGCCACCACGCGGTTGACCATGCCGATCTCCCTGGCCTCCTGGGCGCTGAGCCTGCCGCCGGTGAACAGCAGCTCCTTGGCCTTGCGCGCGCCCATCACCCAGGGGTGGATCAGCACCTCGGTGGCGGCCGCGCCCAGCGTGTGGCCGACCGGGTCGGAGAAATACGCCGATTCGCTGGCCACCACCAGGTCGCACATGTTGGCGATCATGAAGCCGCCGGCCACGCAGGCGCCCTGCACCTGGGCGATGGTGGGCTTGGGAAAATCCCAGATCTTCAGCGAATAGTCGAAGTAGCGCAGCTCCTCGTAGGCCCAGCGCTGCTCCACGCTGAAGTTCGCGCGTTCGGCCTGGGCCTGCTTCAGGTCGTGGCCGGCCGAGAAATGCTCGCCCTGGCCGCCGATCACCACCGCGTTCACGCTCTCGTCCGCGCGCGCCTCGTCCAGGGCCGCCGCCAGCTCGTCCAGCATCTGCTGGCTCTGGGCATTGCGCTGCGCGGGGCGCGCCAGCAGGATGCGGCGCACCGCGCCGTGGTGCTCTATCGCCAGGGTTTCATAGGCCATGGGGTGTCTCCAAATCAAAAGTCCGGAGGCAGTTTAGACTTGCGTTTTCCTGCATTGCAAACATAGAAAACTGTTTTTCCCACAATATGGACAAATTGGATGGAGTACCCGGCGCCCAAAGCCTGCGCCGCGCGCTGCAGCTGCTGCGCCTGCTGGCCGAGCGCCACGAGGCCGGCATCACGCTGAGCGAGGCCATGCAGGCCTCGGGGCTGGAGCGCTCGACCGCGCACCGGCTGCTGTCATGCCTGGCCGAGGAGCAGTTCGCCGAGCGCGATGCCGAGACCAAGGCCTACCGGCTGGGCATCGACGCGATGCAGCTCGGCTTGGCCTCGATGCGGCGCGTGCCGCTGCTCGACGCCTGCCGGCCGCTGATGCAAAGGCTGGCCCGCATGTCGGGCGATACCGTGTTCCTGGTGATCCGCCAGGGCGACTACTGCCTGTGCCTGCACCGCGAGGAAGGGCATTTTCCGGTGAAGGTGTTCACCATCGACGTCGGCGGGCGCAGGCTGCTGGGCGTGGGCGCCGGCGGGCTGGCGCTGATGGCGGCGCTGGGCGACGAGGAGATAGAGCGCATCTTCGAGCGCCATGCGGCCGAGTACGTGCAGGCCGGCTTCACGCGCGAGCGCCTGCGCCGCGCGGTGCAGCAGACGCGCGCCGCCGGGCATGCGGACATCGAGGACACCGTCACCGTGGGCGTGTCGGGCGTGGGGCTGACCTTCGCGGCCTCGGCCACCACGCTGGCGGCCATCAGCTTTGGCGCGATCACGCCGCGCCTGACGGCCGCGCGCAAGCAGGAGCTGGCTGCGCTGCTGCATGCCGAGCTGCCGGCGCTGCGGCCGCAGCCGGCCGGCGGCAAGCGCCGCTGATCAGGGCTTCCAGCGCTCGCGCAGCTCGGCGCAATGGTCCTGGGGCGGCAGCGCGGGCGTCTGCACCACCCAGTCGCGGTCGCTGGCGTCGGCCTGGGCCTCGGCGCCGGCCTGGCCCAGGGCCACGGTGGCGCGCAGCTGCGGCGGCAGCCAGGTGGGTATGCCGATGCTGCGCAGCACATGGCCGCGCCCGGCGATCAGCGCCACGGTGCGGCCGGGCTGGGCCAAAGCGGCGGCGGTGCGGGCCATGCTGGCATCCCTGGCGAGCTGGACGCGCGCCATCGGCACCAGCTGGCCAGGCGGCAGCAGGCCGCAGTGGCCGCTGCGGATGGCGTCGATCTGGCGCTGCCAGCCGGCGGCGGGCAGGTGCCGGTCCCAAGCGGATTGCTGCATGGCATCGCGCATCTGCGCGCGCGGCAGGTTGCCGCCATGCACCGGCACGCCGGCGCGCACCGCGGCCATCACCACCGGACCATAGCGCTGCCAGGGCCAGCCCTTGTCGTTCCAGGCCAGGGCCTGCCGCACCGCGGCTTCGGGCGCGTCGGGCGGCAGGCCGCGGGTGCTGCGGCCGGCGTCGGCCATCTCCAGCACCAGCGCCGCGAGCTGGCCGCGCGCGGCCAGCTGCGCCACCGTATCGTGCTGCCATTGCTGGTGTGCGCCAGCATCGTGCTGCTCGCCGAGCAGCAGCACATCGCCCGGCGCGAGGGGCGGGGCGGGCGGTGCGCTGGCACAGGCGGCCAGCGCCAGCGTGGCCAGAGCGGCAAGGTGTGTGAGGGGCTTGGGTTTGCGCATGCGGGCATCATAGGGTCTGCCCGCCCGGCGCTCTTCCTGGCCTCGGCCGCCTGGACCTGCGCCGGCTCCTGCGGCTTGCCGGTGCTGGGCGTGCGGGTAAGCCTGCCGCGGGCGCCGCCTATGCCGGTTTCTTGCGCAGCTCGCCCGGATTGCTTCCCGTCCAGCGCTTGAAGGCGTTGCGGAAGTTTGCGGCATCGCTGAACCCGACCAGGATGGCGATGTCATCGATGTTCATGCTGGTGGTCCTGAGGTACTCCGTGGCCAGCGAGCAGCGCACGTCGTCCAGGATTTTCGAGAAGGGCATGCCCTCGGTGTCCAGGTGCCGGCGCAAGGTGCGCGAGGTCATGTTCAGCGCTTCGGCGATCGCCTCCATCGGCGGAAACTGGCCGGGAGAGCGCACCAGGATCTGGTAGACCTTGCCGGCCACGCCGGTCGATGACTTGGCCTTGGCGATGAGGCCTTCGCAGGTTTCCTGGAACATGCCGGATGTCAGCCGGTGGGCCAGCGGCGGCCGCTCGTCGAGGATGCTGCGCGCGTACTGCAGCTCGCAGCGGGCCTGGCCGAACGCGCAGGGGCAGCCGAGGTAGTCCTGGTAGATGGCGGCGTGGGCGGGCGCCGGAAACGAGAAGTGCGCCTTGCGCGGGAACAGGGGACGGCCGGCCACATCCTGCAGGTGCGTCACCTGCTGCATGAACTGTTGCTCCAGCAGAAAGCGCCGCAGCTCGGGCGCGGCGGCGAAGGTGAATTCGTCCGGATACGTCCACACCACGGCATCGTGCGATTCGTTCCATTCGATGGTCAAGGTGGGGGAGGCCAGCAGGTGGTAGCGCACGCCGAGCCTGAAATAATCCCGCAGCGACAGGCAGGACATCAGCGCATAGCCGTACATGCCGTACGCGAAGAGATGCAGCTTGCCGCCAACCTGGAAGGGGGTGCGGGGATCGCAGCCGAGGCGCAGCGCATTGGTGCAGGCCTGGGCGTACTGGCGTACCGAGGTCCGGGTGGCCGCGTCGTGCAGCTGCTGCGGCGCGATGCCGATGCCCTGCAGGCAGGCCTCGGCGGCAATCCCCTGTTCGCTCAGCGTCTCGACGAGCGCGGCGATCTTGAAGGGCGCGTACATCCGCTCGTGGTGCATGGATACCTTTTCCTGATTCACCGTTTTCTCCGAATGTCCTCCAACCACCCCTGATTTGTCCGCACACCACGCTGGTGGCCGCCGCGCAATCTACCTAGCATAGCCGACTGCCAACAGTTCAGATCGAATAGGAGACAAGGCATGGCAGGCTTGGGCAGGAAGGTCATCATCTCGTGCGCCATCACAGGTTCGGCGCATGTGCCGTCGATGTCCGAATATCTTCCGCTGACACCGCAGCAGATCGCCGACCAGGCGATTGAAGCGGCCGATGCGGGCGCGGCGATTCTGCACCTGCATGCGCGCGACCCGGCCGATGGCCGGCCGACGCCGTCGCCGCAGGTCTACGATCAGTTCGTTCCCAGGATTGCGGCGGCCACGGATGCGGTCATCAACATCACCACCGGCGGCAGCGTGGCGATGACGCTGGAGGAGCGGCTGGCCTATCCGCTGCAGCTCAGGCCCGAGATGTGCTCGCTGAACATGGGCTCCATGAACTTCTCGCTGCACGAGATGGCCAGCCGCATCCCCACCTGGCGCTACGACTGGGAAAAGCCCTATCTGCAAGGCATGGAGCAGAGCATCTTTCGCAACACCTTCGCGGATATCAAATCCATCCTGGAGCAGCTGGGCAGCCACGGCACGCGCTTCGAGTTCGAGTGCTACGAGCTGGGGCACCTCTACAACCTGGCCTATTTTGCGGACAAGGGCCTGGTCAAGCCGCCGTTCTTCATCCAGGCGGTGTTCGGCGTCCTGGGCGGAATGGGCACCGACCCGGAGAACCTGGCGTTCGTGCGCACGACGGCCGACCGGCTCTTTGGCCGCAGCAACTACATGTTCTCGGTGCTGGGCGCGGGCCGCCACCAGCTGCCGCTGGTCACCATGGGCGCCATCATGGGCGGCAACGTCCGCGTGGGCCTGGAGGACAGCGTCTATCTCGGCAAGGGCGTCAAGGCCAAGTCCAATGCCGAGCAGGTGCGGCGCATCCGCAGCATCCTGGAGATGCTGTCGCTGGAGATCGCCACGCCGGCCGAGACGCGCGAGCTGCTGAGATTGAAGGGCGCCGGCCAGCTGCGGCGCTGATCGCCGGGCATCCGCCATACCCAGGGAAAACAAGACCACCAAGGAGCAACCATGAATGCGCAGACACTGCAGGAGCCGGACGCACTGCACGGTGCGGCGACACGCAAGGCGATACGCCATCTCGTTCCGCTGATGATCTTCATCTACTTCCTGTCGTTCATCGACCGCACGAACGTGGCGCTGGCCAAGTCCGCGTTCGAGACGCAGCTGGGCATCAGCGCCGCCGCCTACGGCCTGGGTGCCGGCATTTTCTACCTGGCCTATGCGCTGCTCGAGGTGCCGAGCAATCTGCTGGCCTACCGCTACGGCCCCAGGCGCTGGATTGCCCGGATTGCCGTCACCTGGGGATTGGTCTGCATCGCGATGATGTCCGTGCAGGGGGTGAATTCGTTCATCTCGCTGCGCATCCTGCTGGGCATCACCGAGGCGGGGCTGTTCCCGGCATTGATGTATGTCACCACCCTGTGGTTCGCGCAGAAGGACCGGGCCGTCGTGGTTGGCTGGATCTATATCGCGCCATCGCTGGGCCTGATCGTGGGCAATCCCATCGGCGGCGCCCTGATGCAGCTCGATGGCATGGGCGGGCTGCATGGTTGGCAGTGGATGTTCCTGCTCGAAGGTGTGCCGACGGTCCTGTTCGGCATCTACCTCTTCTTCAAGTTCCCGGACGGGCCTGCATCAGTTTCCTGGCTCTCGCCCGCCGAGGCCCGTTCCCTGGAGCGCAATGCGGCCGGTGCCCAGGCCGGCGGCCATTCGCACGGAACTTCCTCGCAGTGGGTGGCGGCGCTCAAGCGGCCGACCACGGTGCTGCTGGGCCTGGTCTACTTCCTCAACCAGGTCGGCTTCGTGGGGCTGTATTTCTTCGTGCCGGGCATGGTCAAGCAAATGGATGTGTCCAGCCCCTTCATGATCGGCTTGCTGTCCAGCGTGGTCGGCGTGGGTTTCCTGCTGGGCGTGCTGGTGCTCCCCAGGCTGCACCGCCGCGCGGCGAGCGACTTCGGCTTTCTGGGCTGGGTGACCGGCGGCCTGATCCTCAGCGCCGGCCTGTTTCTGGGGGCTGACTCGCCACCGCTCAAGCTCGCCATCATCTGCGCCACGGCCTTCTTCGGCGGCGGCATCCTGCCCAGCTACTGGTCCATCGCCATGCGGCGCCTGCACGGCCTGGAGGCCGCGGCGGGGCTGGCCTTCATCAATACCATCGGCTTGATGGGTGGATTTGTGGGGCCCTACCTGTTCGGCCTGGTGGAGGCGCGCACGGGCAGCAGCTCGGCGGGATTCGGCATCATCCTGGCCACCGCCGTGATGGGGCTGGCGCTGCTGCCGCTGCTGGCCCGGGCTTCACGGCCCGGCGCCGCATCCGGCCTGGCGGGGGCCAATCCCTAGGGCGCCCATGCCGCCTTGCGCCGGCCCTCAACACCATCCCCTTGCATTGTTTCATTGTTTATCGGAGGCATTGGACAGCCATGAGCATCATTGATCTGCTGAAACCCGCACCTGGCCTGAAGGTGCTTGTGACCGGCGGCGCGGCGGGCATAGGCGCGGCGATAGCCGGCGGCTTTCGCGAGGCCGGCGCTAGCGTCTATGTGTGCGACATCGATCCCGCGGCGGTCGAAGCCATGGCCCGCGGCGGCGCGGGCATCCACGCCGCGGTTGCCGACGTCGGCAAGGAGGCGGATGCCGCGCGCATCGTCGATGCCGCGGCCCAGGCGCTGGGCGGGCTGGATGTGCTCGTCAACAATGCCGGCATTGCCGGGCCGACGGCCGGGGTCCAGGACATGAGCCCGCAGGACTGGGAGCGGACGGTCGCCACCAACCTCAACAGCCAGTTCTATTTTCTGCGCCGCTGCGTTCCCTTGCTCAAGCAGTCGGGCGCGCCCAGCATCATTGCCATGTCGTCGGTGGCCGGGCGCCTGGGCTATGCGTTCCGCACCCCGTATGCCGCGACCAAATGGGCCATCGTGGGTTTGGTCAAGTCGCTGGCGATCGAGCTGGGGCCGGACAACATCCGGGTGAATGCCGTGCTGCCGGGCGTGGTGGCCGGGCCGCGCATGAGCCGCGTGATCGGCGCGCGCGCCCAGGCGCTGGGTATCGGCTATGCCGAAATGGAGCAGACCTATCTCGACAAAATCTCGCTGCGGCGCATGGTGACGCAGGAAGACATTGCCGCAATGTGCCTGTTTCTCTGCGCTCCCGCCGCCAAGAACCTGAGCGGCCAGGCCATCAGCGTTGACGGGAACGTCGAATACCTGTGACGGCCCGCAGGGGCCTTATTCCATGGCCGGATCATCCACGGCGCGAAGCCTGGCCGCAGACATGGCTGCAGCAAGGCAGGGCAATCATTCCGGCGCTATGCCCGCGGCCTTGATCACCTGGCCCCACTTCCGGGTCTCGGCGGCCTGGAACTTCGCCAGCTCCTGCGGCGTGCTGGTCCAGGGCTCGGAGCCCGACATGTCGAAGAAGGCGGTGGCCGCCTGGCTCTTGACCGCGGCGCCCAGCAGCTGGTTGAGCCTGCCGACCACGGCGGCGGGCGTTTGGGCCGGGGCGTAGGCGGCGAACCAGTAGCCCATGTCGTAGCCCTTGACGCCGGCCTCGTTCAGCGTGGGCACGTCGGGCAGCTGCGGGCTGCGCTTTTGCGTGGAGTAGCCCAGCGCGCGCAGCTTGCCGGCCTTGATCTGCGGCACGCCGGTGGACACGTCGGTGATCATCAGGTCGATCTGGCCGCCCAGCAGGTCGGTGATGGCCAGCGGATTGCTCTTGTAGGGCACATGCAGGATGTCGACATGCGCCAGCTGCTTGAGCATTTCGCCGGCCACGCGGCTCGACGAGCTGCCGCTGCCGAAGCTGAGCTTGCCGGGGTTGGCCTTGGCATAGGCCAGCAGCGCGCCCACGTTCTGGTAGGGTGCGCCGGCCGGCACCACCAGCACCTGGCCGCCCTTGCCCAGGCCGGTGATGGGCGCGAAGCTCTTCACAGGGTCGTAAGGCAGTTTCTTGTACAGGTGCTCGTTGGCCGCGTGCGTGGTGTTGGTGGTGATGAGCACGGTATAGCCGTCGGCCGCGGCCTTGGCCACCTGCTGCGCGGCGATCATGCCGCTGGCGCCGGCCTTGTTCTCCACCACCACGGGCTGCCTGGTCTGCTCGGTCACCGACTGGGCCAGCGCGCGCGCCAGCTGGTCGGTGGCGCTGCCGGCGGCAAAGGGCACGACGAAGGTGATGGTCTTGGCCGGGTAGGGCGCATCGGCCCGGGCTGCGGGGGCGAGGGCCAGCACGGCGGCGAGGGCCAGAAGATGGCGGCGGGTGGCTGGGGAAAAGTGCATGTTTGTCTCCTTTGGATTGGGTGAAAGTGGGTGGTTCAGGCCGGGCCGGCAAGGTGGGGCGCCAGCGCCTGCGGCAGCGTGATGGGCATCTCCAGCACGCGAAAACACAGGGTCTTGCCGTGGCTGTCGAGGTTGAGCGCGTCGTTGACGCCGCCGTCGAGCACCTCGTCGATGACCAGGTTCATCGCCTGTAGCCTGGGCAGCAGGTAGCGCGTGACCCGCGCGGGCCGGCGCTCGGCAAAGAGCTGCAGCACCGCGGCCTCGGTGACCTGCGCGCAGATCACCTCCCACAGCGCGGGGTGCCAGGCGATGACGCTGATGTTGGAGCGGTTGCCCTTGTCGCCGGTGCGGCCGTGGGCCAGGCGGTAGAGCGGGACGGTGATGGTTCCGGTATCCATGGTCTTATTCCTCCACCCACTCGAAGCCGGTTGGTATCTGGGATTGCGCGACGGCGCAGGACACCAGGCCCAGCCGCTGGCGCAGCGCGGTGCGCACGCCGCCGCCGCCCGCCGGGCCGCAGCAGTACAGCGCATTGATCTCGCGCGGCAGGCGCTCGGCGGTGGCGCGGTCGGCATGCTGCCAGGCCATGCGCAGGCGCACGTCGTGCGCGGCGCCGGACAGGTCTGCGCCCGCCAGCCAGCGGCTTGCATCGTCGCCCCAGACGCTGGTGACGCCGATCAGGTCGGTGCGCAAAGGGGAAGAGGGCGCAATGCCCTGCAGCCGCGCGGCGATGGTCTGCGCGGCCAGGCGGGCGCGCTCGGCCGCGCGTGCTCCGGCATACGAGATCTCGCCTTCGGCAAACCAGCCCGCGGCATGGCAGACGTTGACCTTCAGCGTCCCGGGCCGTGCATGGCCGCGCACGCCAGTGAGACGCACGCGGCCGGGCGCCACTTGCGCCACCTCGGCCTCGGTGATGTCGGCGATCACGTCGGGCGTCAGGTAGCGGGCCGGGTCGTGGATCTCGTAGAGCAGCTGCTCCTTGACCGTCTGCGGCGTGACGCAGCCGCCCGTGCCCTCGGGCTTGAAGATGGTGCAGCGGCCGTCGGCGTCGATCTCGGCGATGGGATAGCCCAGGCGGTCCAGGCCCGGCACGTCCTTGTAGCCGGGGTCGGCGAAGTAGCCGCCCGTTACCTGCGTGCCGCATTCGAGCAGGTGGCCGGCCATGGTGGCGCGGGCCAGGCGGTCCCAGTCGTTCCAGTCCCAGCCATAGTGGGCCATGGCCGGGCCCACCACCAGCGAGGGGTCGGCCACGCGGCCGCAGACCACGATGTCGGCGCCGGCGGCCAGCGCCTCGGCGATCGGCCGTGCGCCTATGTAGGCATTGGCGCTGACGATGTCGGCCGGCAGCCGCTCGCCCAGCGCCTGTGCCAGCAGCGCGCGCTGCGCGGGGCCGCTCAGGTCGTCGCCATGCACCACCGCGATGCGCGGCGCCCGCGTGCCCAGCGTGCGGGCCAGCGCCGCGATCGTGCACGCCGCGCCCACCGGGTTGGCCGCGCCGAAGTTGCTGACGATGCGGATGCCGTGGGCCAGGCAGTCGGCGAGCACCGGCGCGAGAAAGTCGGGCAGCAGCGGCTCGAAGCCGGCATCGGGGTTCTGGCGCCGCGCCAGCTGGGCCAGCGCCAGCGTGCGTTCGGCCAGGGTCTCGAAGATCAGCACCGCGGGCTGGCGCAGCCGGATCAGCTCTTGCACCACCGGGCCGGCGGCATCCACGCGGTCGCCGGAAAAACCGGCCGCGCAGCCAATGAGCAGGGGCTGCAGGGGCGGCAGGGGTTGTTTGTGTGTGGTCACCTTGGTATCTCCTGAGCCGCACTATAGGCAGCCGGCGCTATGCTGTGAAATCGATAATTGAGATCGATTGATTTGCAATGCGGATGAATATCTCGGCGCGCGACATCAACGCCTTTCTGGCGCTGGCGCAGCACCAGCACTTCACGCGCGCGGCGGCGCAGTGCCATCTGTCGCAGCCGGCGTTCAGCGCGCTGATCCGGGCGCTGGAGGAGACGGTGGGCCTGCGCCTGTTCGAGCGCAGCACGCGCCATGTGCTGCTCACGCCCGAGGGCGAGCGCTTTTTGCAGTCGGCGCTGCGCATCCAGGCCGAGATCGAGGCCTGCCGCCAGGCCATGCGCGACACCGCGCAGCTCAAGCGCGGCCGCGTGGCGATCGCACTGCTGCCGTCGCTGGCGGCGGGCTGGCTGCCGGGCGTGCTGCAGGTTTTTGTGCAGCGCCATCCGGGCGTGGAGCTGGAGATCGCAGATGTGCTGTCCGAGCCCTGCATCGCGCGCGTGGCCGGCGGCGAGGCGGATTTCGCGCTGGCCGCCATCCGCGCCGACACCCCCGAGCTGCAGGCCGAACCCTTTTGCAGCGACGGCTTTCACCTGGTCTGCCGCAGCGACCACCCGCTGGCCGCGCGGCGCCGGCTGCGGCCGGCCGACCTGCGGCATTGGCCCTTCGTGCACCTGGCGCGGCACAGCAGCGTGCGCCAGTACCTGGACGCGGCCTTCTTCCCCGACACCATGCAGACCCTGGTCGAGGTGGAGCAGCTCGCCACCGTGATGGGGCTGGTGGCGGCGGGGCTGGGCATCAGCGTGGTGCCGGCGCTGTCGCTGTTCCATTTCGACAAGCCGGGGCTGGTGACGCGGCCGCTGCCGCTGCCCGAGATGGACCGGCAGATCTACCTGGTACGCCGCCGCGGCGCCAGCCTATCGGTGGCGGCGCAGGCGATGTATGCGCTGGTGCGGGAGATGCGGCCCTGAAGCCGGCATGGGGTTATCCGTCTTTTGATTTATGATTGAAATAAGAATTGTTCTCATAGTTATTGCCCCATGACTCCTGCTTCCCAAGCCGCAGCGTGCCTGCGGCTTTTCGTGCGCGCCGCCGCCGATCAGGCGGCACGGATGATGCCCTGAGGTAAAGAAAGCCAACCATGTCGATGAACAGCCGAACCATCAAGGCCTGGGCCTGGGTGCACAAGTGGAGCAGCATCGTCTGCACCGTCTTCATGCTGCTGCTGTGCCTGACCGGGCTGCCGCTGATCTTCCACCACGAGATCGGCCACTTGCTGGGCACCGAGGTGGAGGCGCCGAAGATGGCGCCCGGCACGCCGCACGCCAGCCTGGACAAGGTGCTCGAAGTGGCGCGCGCCCAGCACCCCGACCGCGTGGTGCAGTTCGCCTCCAAGAGTGAGGACGACGACAACCTCTGGTTCGTCACCCTGACGCCCACGCCGGCGCCCACCGACGACTTCCGCTCGGTGGCCATCGATGCGCGCACCGCCCAGGTGCTGGCGCAGCCGCGCTTCGACCAGGGCTTCATGTACGTGATGCTCAAGCTGCATGTGGATTTGTTCGCGGGCCTGCCCGGCAAGCTCTTCCTCGGGCTCATGGGCCTGCTGCTGCTGGTGGCCATCGTCAGCGGCGTGGTGCTGTACGCGCCCTTCATGCGCAAGCTCGATTTCGGCACCGTGCGGCGCGACAAGCGCACGCGCCTGAAGTGGCTGGACCTGCACAACCTGCTGGGCGTGGTCACGCTGGTGTGGCTCTTCGTGGTGGGCGCCACCGGCATGATCAACACCTGGGCCGACCTGGCCATCAAGTACTGGCAGTACGACCAGCTCGGCGCGCTGCTGGCGCCCTACAAGGGGCAGCCGACGGTGCCGCTGGCCGAGCGCGGCTCGGTGCAGCGCTCGATGGAGGCGGCGCAGGCGCAGGTGCCGCAGTCCAAGCTGTCCTTCATCGCCTTCCCCGGCACGGCCTTCTCCAGTCCGCACCACACGACCTTCTTCCTGCGGGGCAACGAGCCCTTCACCTCGAAGCTGCTGCAGCCGGTGCTGGTCGACGCCAAGACCACCGAAGTCACCGCCGCGCCCAAGCTGCCCTGGTACCTGACCGCCTTGCTGGTATCGCAGCCGCTGCACTTCGGCGACTACGGCGGCATGCCGATGCAGATCATCTGGGCGCTGCTCGATATCGCCACCATCATCGTGCTGGGCAGCGGCCTGTACCTGTGGCTGGGCAAGGGCCGGACCGCGTCCGAGCGCAAGCCTGAAGCAGCCGAAGCCGCGCCGGCCCTGGCAGCAGCACCGCTGGAGACCGCGCCATGAAGCCGCGCCACAACTTCTGGACCCTCTGGGGCTGGCCCATCGCGATGGGCGTGCTCACCGCCATCGGCCTGGTCTCGGCGCTGTTCAGCGACGGCGGCTTCGGCGACATGCTGGCCTGGGCCACGCTGGGCATTCCGACGGTGGCGTGCATCTGGTTCGGCTGGCTGCGGCGCGCGCGCTGAAGTCCGTATTTCGATGCTCGTCGCAGCCAAGGTGCCGACGCTAGTGCCGATAGATGAGGCCGAGGTGCAGTTCTCGGCCATCCGGGCCCAGGGCGCGGGCGGGCAGAATGTCAACAAGGTCTCAAGCGCCGTGCACCTGCGCTACGACATCGCCGCCTCCAGCCTGCCGCAGGAGGTGAAGGAGCGGCTGCGGGCACTGCGCGACAGCCGCATCACGGCCGAAGGCGTGCTCATCATCAAGGCCCAGAGCCACCGCACCCAGGAACTCAATCGCGCCGATGCGCTGGCGCGGCTGCAGGCGCTGGTGGACAGCGTAGCCCGGCCGCCGCGCATCCGCCGCGCCACCAAGCCCACCCGGGCCTCGCAGCGGCGCCGGCTGGAAGGCAAGAGCCAGCGCAGCGAGATCAAGCGGCTGCGCGGCAGCCGCCCGGGGGATTGATGCTGTATTTATTTGATAGCTGGTAGCGCTTGTTGCATAAGGTTTTCAGATATGAATCTATCTGAAAACCTTTGTTGGCAAGCGCTAAAAGCTATGGTTTTTACTTCTTGGCGTCGGCCTTGACCTTCAGGCGCCAGGCGTGCAGCAGCGGCTCGGTGTAGCCCGAAGGCTGTTCCTTGCCCTTGAACACCAGGTCCAGCGCGGCCTGGAAGGCGGCGCCCTGGGGGTTGGCGGCCAGGCTCTTGTAGGCGGGGTCGCCGGCGTTTTGCTCGTCCACCACCTTGGCCATGCGGGCGAAGCTGTCGCGCACCATGGCTTCGCTGACGATGCCGTGGTGCAGCCAGTTGGCGATGTGCTGGCTGGAGATGCGCAACGTGGCGCGGTCTTCCATCAGGCCCACGTTGTGGATGTCGGGCACCTTGGAGCAGCCCACGCCCTGGTCGATCCAGCGCACCACATAGCCCAGGATGCCCTGGACGTTGTTGTCCACTTCCTGCTGCTTCTCGGCGTCGGACCAGCTGGGGTTGGCGGTCACGGGCACCTGCAGGATGGCATTGAGCAGGTTGTCGCGCTCGCCGTCGGCGTTGGTTTTTTCCAGCTCTTGCTGCACCTCGGCCACATTGACCTGGTGGTAGTGCAGCGCGTGCAGCGTGGCGCCGGTGGGCGAGGGCACCCAGGCGGTGTTGGCGCCGGCCTTGGGCTGGGCGATTTTTTGCTCCAGCATGGCCTTCATCAGGTCGGGCATGGCCCACATGCCCTTGCCGATCTGGGCGCGGCCGCGCAGGCCCAGGCCCAGGCCCACCAGCACGTTGTTGCGCTCGTAGGCGGGCAGCCAGGCGCTGCCCTTCATGTCGGCCTTGCGCACCATCGGGCCGGCGTGCATCGCGGTGTGCATCTCGTCGCCGGTGCGGTCCAGGAAGCCGGTGTTGATGAAGGCCACGCGGGCCGGGGCGGCGGCGATCGCGGCCTTCAGGTTCACCGTGGTGCGGCGCTCCTCGTCCATGATGCCCAGCTTGACGGTGTATTCGGGCAGGCCGAGCAGCTTTTCGACGCGGCCGAACAGCTCGTTGGCAAACGCGGCCTCGGCCGGGCCGTGCATCTTGGGCTTGACGATGTAGACGCTGCCCTTGCGGCTGTTCTTGATGCCGTTGGCGCCATGGCCCTTGAGGTCGTGGATGGCGATGGCGGTGGTCACCACCGCGTCGAGGATGCCTTCGGGGATCTCGCGCTGGGCTCCTTGCGCGTCGGTGTACAGGATGGCCGGGTTGGTCATCAGGTGGCCGACGTTGCGCACGAACATCAGCGAGCGGCCGTGCAGCTTGAGCGGCTGGCCGTCGGCACCGGTGTATTCGCGGTCGGCATTCAGGCCGCGGGTCACCGTGCGGCCGCCCTTGTCGAAGGATTCGGTCAGCGTGCCCTTGAGGATGCCCAGCCAGTTGCTGTAGCCCAGCACCTTGTCTTCGGCGTCCACGGCGGCCACGGAGTCTTCCAGGTCGAGGATGGTGGACAGCGCGGCCTCCACCACCACGTCGGACACGCCGGCCGCATCGCTCTTGCCGATGGGGGTGGACTTGTCGATGATGATGTCGATGTGGATGCCGTTGTTCTTCAGCAGCACCGCGCTGGGCGCGGCGGCTTCGCCCTGGTAGCCGACGAACTTGGCCGCGTCCTTCAGGCCGCTCTTGCTGCCGTCCTTGAGCGTCACGGCCAGCTTGCCGCCTTCCACTGCGTAGGCGGTGGCGTCCTTGTGCGAGCCGCTGGCCAGGGGGGCGGCCTGGTCGAGGAAGTTGCGCGCGAACTCGATCACCCTGGCGCCGCGCACGGGGTTGTAGCCCTTGCCCCCCTCGGCCACTTTTGCGGCGCCGCCTTCTTCGCCGATCACATCGGTGCCGTACAGCGCGTCGTACAGCGAACCCCAGCGGGCGTTGGCGGCGTTGAGTGCATAGCGGGCGTTCAGGATCGGCACCACCAGCTGCGGGCCGGCCTGCACCGCCAGCTCGTCGTCCACATTCGCGGTAACGGCCTTGGCGCCCTGCGGCTGCTCGACCAGGTAGCCGATGGTCTCCAGGAACTTGCGGTAGCCGGCCATGTCGGTGATCGGGCCGGGATGGGCCCGGTGCCAGGTGTCCAGCTCGGCCTGCAGGCGGTCGCGCTCGGCCAGCAGCGCGATGTTGCGCGGCGCCAGGTCGGCCACGATGGCGTCGAAGCCGCTCCAGAAGGCCTGGCTGTCCACGCCGGTGCCGGGCAGCACTTGGTTTTCGATGAAGTCGTTCAGGGACTTGGCAACCTGCAGGCGGTGGTGGGTGATGCGGTCGGTCATGGCGTCTACCTCGGATAGGGAAATGGGGGAGAGTGCCATCGCGGGCGGCGGCTTTATATGCCAGTCCATATAGAGCCCATCGATGGCAGCGTGTTACCCAACTGTATTCGATACTTGGGTGATATTCAATTGCGAAAAAGGCGTTTTATAAATGACTTTTTTGAATGTAATCTCCAGATCCCAGGCATGAAAACGGGCCCTTGGGCCCGCTGTGCCTGGCGGCTGCCCGCCTTCGATCGTGAACTTGTTCTTAGTCCCACCAGAAGTACCAGACCTTGGCATTCAGCAGGGTCTCGGCCAGCGCATGGATGGTCTCGGTGCCCTGGTCCACGATGTCGTTGCAATACAGGTACTGCTGCTGGGCCAGCTCCAGCGCGTCGGCGATGGTGGTGGGGGGATGCTGCACCGTCATCTCGATCACGTCGTGCGTCATGCAGGCCACCTGCGCGCCATAGCGTTCGCCCCAGTAGCGCATGAAGGCGGCATGCACATGGGCGGGCGGGCAGGTGTTCCAGCCGCCGAACTTGAGGTAGCAGGGCGCCTGCCAGCTGTGCTTGGTGGGCAGGATGGCGAGGAACACCTCGTCATACGGCTTGCCGTCGGCATCGCTGAAGGCGTTGAAGGCCGGCAGCGCGCCGTCGGGCGCGGCCGCCTCGGCCTCTTCGTTGCCGGGGGCGGGGGCATCGTCGCTGTCGGCGAGCATCAGGTCGTCCAGCGACACGCCGGCCGCAGCGGTCTCGCGCGGGTCGGCCTCGTCGTCGGCATCCTGTTCGAGCTGGGCCTGGGCCAGCCAGGCCTGCGGGTCCACCGCATGCGCCTGACTGACCAGCGCCTGCGGCGAGACCTGGGCCATGTCGGCCATCAGCGCTTCGAGCAATTGCAGCGATTGCTCGTTGCCCAGGATGACGACCGTTCCCTGCTCCTGCTGCCTGAGCTGCTCATAGGTATCCAGCACCTGGGTGCCGGCCACGTCGACCAATTGGTAGGGAAAAGCCATGATCACTCCTTTTCCTCGACTGGGGCCCGGACGCGGGGTTCGGTCCGGGTCATTGCTTCCATGGCAGTGTAGTACCTGCGGCCGGATATGGCTATGCGCAGGCCAGCATGGTCGATCAGAGCGTTTCGCGCTGCCCGAAGCCCTGCAGGGCCGCGGGCGGCGCCTCGCTTACCTCCACGCTGTCCACCCGCGCGGCCGGCGGCCCCTGGCGCGCCCAGTCGATCAGCGCCTGCACCGCCGCGGCGGGGCCGCAGGCCAGGGCCTCGACGCTGCCGTCGCTGCGGTTGCGCACCCAGCCGCCCAGTCCCAGGCGCGTGGCGGCTTCGACCATGGACTGGCGGTAGTACACCTTCTGCACCAGGCCGCGGATGCGCAGCTGGCGGGTGATCGGAGAGGAGATTTCTGGCATAGGCCCGTACTGTAATGCCGGGCGGGGCGCCGGTATGGCATGCTGCGCGCATGAACGCCCCACGGACGGCCGCCGCGCGCAAGGCCTTGCCAGTCATCGATCCCGGCCGCTGTACCGGCTGCGGCTGGTGCGTGGGCGTGTGCCCGCCGCATGTGCTGTCGCTGCAGGTGCCGGAGGGCGCGCGCTGGGGCCCCAAGCGCTCGGTGCTGCACGACGCGCCCGGCTGCACCGGCTGCGCGCTGTGCGCGGTGCGCTGCCCCTTCGATGCGATCAGCATGGTGCGCACCGCAGCGGCGCCCTGAGCCGCCATGAACCGCAGCAAGGCGCTGCACTACCCCGGAACCCGGCCGGGGCGGGCCGTTGATAATAGCCGCTGTGACCCACAGGAACTGGACGGGTTCTTACTTGCAAGCCAAGCTTCATGGACCGGCTCAAACAACTCGAATCTTTTGTTGCGATCGCCACGCGCGGCAGCCTGACGGCCGCCGCCAGGGCAGAGGGAGTGGCACCGGCCATCATGGGCCGGCGCCTGGATGCGCTGGAGGAGCGCCTGGGCGTCAAGCTGCTGGTGCGCACCACGCGCAAGCTGTCGCTCACGCATGAGGGCAGCGCTTTCCTGGAGGACTGCCAGCGCCTGCTGGTGGACCTGGCGAACGTGGAGGCCAGCGTCAGCGCCGGCGGCGTCAAGGCCACCGGGCATCTGCGCATCACCGCGCCCGCGGGCTTCGGCCGCCGCCATGTGGCGCCGCTGGTGCCGCTGTACTGGGAGCGGCACCCCGATGTGACCGTGTCGCTGAACCTCTCCGACCGGGTGGTCGACCTGGCCGGCGAGGGCTTTGACTGCGGCGTGCGGGTGGGCGACTTTCCCGACTCCTCGCTGGTCAGCGTGCGCGTGGGCGACAACCGGCGCCTGTGCGTGGCCACGCCCGAGTACCTGCGGCGCCACGGCACGCCCCAGCATCCGTCGGAGCTGGCGCAGCACCGCTGCCTGACGCTGTCGAGCGACGCATCGCAGACCCGGGGCTGGGCCTTTCGCATACCGGGCGAGGACGGCTCGGCCGAGGTGGTGCATTTCCGTCCCGGCGGGCCGATGGACTGCTCGGACGGCCAGGTGCTGCACGACTGGTGCCTGGGCGGCTGGGGCATCGCCTGGCGCAGCACCTGGGAGGTCGAGGCCGAGGTTGCCGCCGGGCGCCTGGCCGTGGTGCTGGAGGATTTCGCCGCGCCGCCCAACGGCATCCACGTGGTGTTCCCGCAGCGCAAGCACCTGCCGCTCAGGGTGCGGCTGTGGATAGACTTTCTGCGGCATTACTACGAGCAGCCCGAATTCTGGAAACATGGAGTGAATCAATGACATTGGAAGCTGTACTGGCCGCGTTTCACCTGCTGGCCATCCTGACCATGGTGGTGTTCCTGTCGAGCGAGGCGGCGCTGTGCCGCAGCGAATGGATGAATGCCGCGGTGGTGCAGCGGCTGGCGCGGCTGGACCTGATCTACGGCATCGCGGCGGCGGCCGTGCTGGCCACCGGGCTGGCGCGGGTGCTGCTGGGCGCCAAGGGCATGGGCTGGTATGTGTCGCAGCCGCTGTTCCATGTGAAGATCACGCTGTTCGTGGTTGCCGCGCTGATGTCCATCAAGCCCACGCTGGTGATCCGCCGCTGGCTGCGCGAGCTGCAGGGCAACGGCCAATTGCCCGACGGCCAGCAGGTGCTGGCCACGCGCCGCTGGATCATGTGGCAGGCGCACCTGATTCCGGTGATCGCGGTGATCGCCGTCTTCTGGGCACGGGGCATGTAGCCCGGCGCGACCCCTGCCATCATGCATCTCCAGGAGGAAACGACGCCCATGCGCCCTGTATCTGCCCCTCTGTCCCGCGCCGGCGCCATGCTGCGCGGCGCTGCCATCGCCGTGGCGGTGGCGATCGCGGCCGGCTGCGCCCAGCAAGTGCACAAGCCGGCGCCGCCGCCCGGCATCGTCAGCGTCACCTATGCCGATCCGGCCGGCTTCAGCGACACGCGCCGCGGCCCGCCCGAAACCGACAAGGCGCGCCGCGCCTGGCTGGATGCGCTGGCGCTGCACCTGTCCGAGCGCGCCGCTGCCGCCTTGCCCGAGGGCCAGCGGCTGGCGGTGCGCCTCACCGACGTGCAGCGCGCCGGCGGCTTCGAGCCCTGGCGCGGCCCGCAGGCGGGGGATGTGCGCATCGTGCGCGACATCTATCCGCCGCGCATCGATCTCGAATTCAAGCTGCTGGCGGCCGACGGCAGCGTGCTGCGCACCGGCCGGCGCGAGCTGCGCGACACCGGCTTTCTGATGCGCACCGACATGTACCCCGGCGACCCGCTGCGCTTCGAGAAGACGCTGCTCGACGACTGGGTGCGGCGGGAGTGGGGCGGGCGCTGAGCGGCCGCCTGCCGGGTGGCAATCACATGCGGTACTGCATGCTCAGCAGGAACGAGCGCGGCGTGCCGTAGTAGTTGTGGTCGTAGCTGATGGAGCGGAAGTAGCGCCTGTCCGTCAGGTTGCCGATGTTCAGCGCAAGCGACAGCTCCTTGGTGGCCTGCCAGGCCAGGCGCGCATCGAGCACGGCGTAGCCGCCCTGGGTGCGGCCGTAGTAGGCGAAGTCGGACGAGCGGCTTTGCACGCGGATGCCGCCGCCAACGCTCAGCCGGCTCCATGCGCCGGGCAGCCGGTAGCTGGCCCAGACGCGTGCCATGTGCCTGGGCACTCCCGTATTGGCCGAAATGTCGTAGCCGACCGAGGGCACGTCGGCGCTGCGGTAGCGCGTATGCGTATAGGTATAGGAGGAGGCTAGCTGCAGGCCGCGCGCGACTTCGCCGCTGAGCTCCGCCTCCAGGCCCTGGCTGCGCATGAGCGAGGATGCGCGGTAGCAGGTGCCGCCGCACAGCGTGTTGGCCACTTCCTCGGGCACGCTGTCGTCTTGGTAGGCCACGTTCTTTTGCTCGGTGCGGAACAGCGCGAACGAGGCATTGGCCCGCCCGCCGGGCAATTGGCCCTTCAGGCCCAGCTCCCAGGTCTTGCCGGTGACCGGCTGGAGAATCTGGCCCGAGGCATTGCGCTGGGTCTGCGGCTTGAAGATGTCGGCATGGCTGCCATAGACCGACCATTGCCCGTCGAGCTGGTAGATCAGCCCGGCAAACGGCGTGAACTTGCGGCTGGCCTTGGCGGTGCTTTCAGAGTAGCCCCAGGCGCCGTCCGACACATAGGTCTGCTCGAACCATGACAGCCGGGCGCCAAGCACCAGTGACAGTGGCTGGCTCAGTTCATAGCGCGCGCTCGCGTAGATCCCCTTCTTGTCGGAGCGGTAGCCGTCGTCCATGCGGTTGGCGGCCAGGATGTCGGCGCCGCTCGGCTCGGGCGCCGTGGAGCCTTGGTCGTAGCTGCCGCTCAGGCTTTCGAGGTTGCGCTTCCAGCCCCAGATGTCGGTGCTGCGCAGGTGGGAGAAGTTGGCCCCGGCGGTGATGGCCAGCTTGCGGCCCAGCAGCTGCGTGTTGCCGCTGAGGTAGGCGTCGCCGCCGATCTGGCGCGAAAGCATGTCGAAATAGTAGGCGTCGCCGCGCATGGTGTTCGGCGGCCCGAGCCGGCCCGTGCGCAGCAGGTACTTGAGCTCGTTGGCCTCGCGCACGCGCACCAGCGCGGCGTTGAATTTCCAGTCGTTGCCGAAGCGGTGGGCGAGGTCGAGGTACCAGCTGTCCTGGGTCTTGTCGGCCCGGCTCCAGGGCGGGCTCAGGTTGGTGGAGCGCGCATAGGCGGGCATGCTGCCGTCGCCGTAGTTGGGCAGGCCGGTCCAGTCCAGGCTGCCGGCGGGCCTTTCGCGGCTGAAGCCCAGGCCCAGCGTGGTGGCGGGGCCCAGGTCGATGTCCAGTGCCCCATAGGCGGTGCGCTCGCGTGAGTCGTAGTGTTCGCGGAAGGAGTTGGCGCTGTCGTAGTCCAGCACCACGCGGCCGCGAATGGTGCCGCTGGCGTTGAGCGGGCTGCTCAGGTCGGCTTGCGCGCCGCGCTGCTCCCATGAGCCGAGCCTGCCAGTCAGCACGAACTGGCGCTGCGGTGTTGGGCGCTTGCGCACCAGGTTGACCGCGCCCGAGGGGTTGCCGGCGCCTTCGAGCAGGCCCTGTGGGCCGCGCATGATCTCCACGCGGTCGTAGATCGCCAGGCTGCTGTTGAAGGCCGAGCCGCGTGCATAGAGCTGGCGCTCCAGTGGCACTCCGTCGAACTGGTAGCTTTCGATGAAGAAACCGCGCGAATAGAACTGGCCGCCAGGGTCGTTGGCGATCATGCTCACGCCGGGCGCGTTCTGCAGTGCTTGCTTGATGTCGGACAGGCCCTGGTCCTGGATGCGCTGCTGGGTGATGACCGACACCGACTGGGCGATCTCGCGCAGCGATTGTTCGCCCTTGCCGATGGTCACGAGATCCGAGGTATAGGAGCCGGTGCCTTCGGTCGTGCTGCTGTCGCGCAGCGCGGCGGCGGTGACGCGCACTTCGGCCAGGCTGGCTTGCTCGGCAGCTGGCCGCGCCGCGGCGTGCGGTGGTGGCGCAGGCCGCAGCGCCCAGCGGCCCGCTTCGGTATGCACCAGCTCCAGCCCGCTGCCCGCGAGCGCCGCGCGGGCGGCCTGCTCGGCGGTGTAGCTGCCATGGATGGCGGGGGCGCTGCGGCCGCGCACCAAGTCTGCATCGATGCTCAGCTGCTGGCCGCTGCCTGCGGCAATGCGGGCGAGCGCGCTGCCCAGCGGCTGGGCGGGCAGGTTGTAGTTCTGGCGGGTTTGCGCGTGGGCGGCCACGGCGCAGGCAAGCACGGCGGCAATGGCCAGCGGGCGCGGCAGAAAGGTCCGGATGGCAGGCATGAAGTCCTCGGGAATGTTGGATGACAAAGGGTTCCGAGGGGTTTGTCGGCCGAGCGCGAAAAAGTGCTCAAATTTCTCCGCGGCGCCAAAGGCGCTCGCATGCTTGCAGTGGCGCCTATTCGATCACCACCAGCCATCCGCGCTGGTATGTGCGCAAGGTGATGGGCAGGGTTTCGGCCAGTGCGGCGAGCGCCTGGCCGGTGTCATCGAGCGTATAGCTGCCGTAGACGCGCAGCGCCGCCGCGCGCGGCGAGATGCGGATGAAACCGGCGCGCCAGGGGCGCAGCAGCGCGATCACTTCACCCAGCGGCTGGTCGTGCACTTCCAGCAGGCCGCGCCGCCAGGCGCTCGCCGCCGAGGGGGATGCTTCGTCCAGCGCCACGCCCTGCGGGCCGAAACGTGCGCCCTGGCCGGCATCCAGCTCCAGCTGCCGGCCGTTGGTGGCGGTCACCTCGCTGCGGTGCGCGAGCATGCCCACGTAGCTGTCGATGTCGCCTCGGCGCAGCACGAAGCGCGTGCCCAGCGCGCGCACCTGGCCATGGACGGTGCGCACGACGAAAGGCGCGCCGCCGTGCCGGCCGGCTGGGGCGGCGTCGGCGATCAGCGCGCCCTCGCGCAGCGTGACCACGCGGCGGCCGGGGCCGAAGTCGATATCGGCCGCCGAGCGCGCGGCCAGCTGCACCGTGCTGCCGTCGGGCAGCGTGAAATCGCGCCGCTCGCCGGTGCCGGTGCGCAGGTCGGCGGCCAGCTGCGCCAGCGGGGTGTATCGATTGGCGGTCAGCAGCGCCGCTGTCGCCGCGGTGGTGACGCCGCCCAGCGCCAGTGCGCCGCGCAGCATGCGGCGGCGCCCCTGGACGCGGGTTTCGGCGCGGGCCAGGGCCGCGCTCAATGGGCCAGCAGCGCCGGGCGTGCGCGCAGCCACGGCACGGGCGGGGGCCAAGGCCTCGCTGAGCGGGCCGGCCAGGGCTTCCCAGGCGGAACGGTGGCCGGGCACGTCCAGCCAGGCATTGAAATCGGCGCGCTCGGCATCGCTGACCGCGCCGGAATTGAGCGTCACCAGCCAGGCGATGGCGGCCTCGGTCGCGTCGGCCTGCGTGCTGGCGCTCATGGGCGCGGGTGCGGCAGGCCAATGCCGGCATCCTGGCGCGCCAGGGCCAGCGCGATGCGGCGAAAGCCCTCGGCCATGTGGCGGCGCACGGTGCTGTGCGATATCCCTAATGCAGCGGCGATGGCGTGGTAGCTCTGCCCCTCGACCTGGCTGAGCAGGAAGGCCTGGCGCGCCTTGAGCGGCAAACCGTCCAGCGCGTGGACGATGTGTTCCAGCGTCTCCAGCAGCACGGCCCGGTCTTCGGGCGATGGGGCCGTCTCCTCGGGGTGCTGCGCCAGCGCGTCCAGGTAGGCCTGCTCCAGCTCGCGCCGGCGCCACAGCGAAAACAGCAGGCGCTTGGCGATGGTGGTGAGAAATGCCCGCGGCTCCTTCACATCCACCGGCTGGCGCGCGGCGATGACGCGCAAAAATGTCTCGGCGGCCACATCCTGCGCCTCGGCGGTATTGCGCAGCCGTGCCTGCAGCCGCGACAGCAGCCAGGCGTGGTGGCCGGCATAGAGCTGCTGCGCCTGTTGCATCGGACTGCAGGGCGGACTCGGCAAGGACATGGGGATAGGCTGCTTTGCAAATGAGAATTGTTACTATTTTATGGGTTTTTATCCGTGCCGCCGCAGGCAACCCCATACCTGGGCGGCAGGACATGGTGCGGCCACGTAAAATCCCGTGATGCTCTCCGTCAAACAGGAATTGCTCGCGGCCCTGGCCGCGGAGCTTGAAAAACTATCGCCCGGCGCTGGCGCGCGCGCCGCATTTGAAAACCCCAAGGTGGCGGCCCATGGCGACTTTGCCTGCACGGCGGCCATGCAGCTGGCCAAGCCGCTGAAGGCCAACCCGCGCGCGCTGGGCGAGCAGCTCAAGACCGCGCTGGAGGCTACCGCAGCCTTCCAGCAGTGGGTGCAGGGCATAGAGATCGCCGGCCCGGGCTTTTTGAACATCCGCCTCAAGCCCGCCGCCAAGCAGCAGGCGGTGCGCGAGGTACTGGCGCAGGGCGAGCGCTTTGGCTTCCAGCCCGCGCGCGGCGAGAAGATCCTGGTCGAGTTCGTCTCGGCCAACCCCACCGGCCCGCTGCACGTGGGCCACGGCCGCCAGGCCGCGCTGGGCGACGCGATCTGCCACCTGTACGCCACCCAGGGCTGGGATGTGCACCGCGAGTTCTACTACAACGACGCCGGCGTGCAGATCGACACGCTGACCAAGAGCACGCAGCTGCGCGCCCGGGGCTTCAAGCCCGGCGACGAGTGCTGGCCCACCGACCCGGAGAATCCGGCCAGCAAGGCCTTCTACAACGGCGACTACATCCAGGACATCGCGAACGACTTCCTGGCCGGCAAGAGCGTCAAGGCCGACGACCGCGAATTCACCGCCAACGGCGACGTGGCCGACTACGACAACGTGCGCCAGTTCGCGGTGGCCTACCTGCGCAACGAGCAGGACAAGGACCTGCAGGCCTTCAACCTCAAATTCGACGAGTACTACCTCGAATCCAGCCTCTACACCTCGGGCCGGGTCGAGAAGACCGTGCAGCGCCTGGTGGCCAACGGCCATACCTACGAGCAGGACGGCGCGCTGTGGCTCAAGTCCACCGACTACGGCGACGACAAGGACCGGGTGATGCGCAAGAAGGACGGCAGCTACACCTACTTCGTGCCCGACGTGGCCTACCACATCGCCAAGTGGGAGCGGGGCTTCCACAAGGTGGTCAACATCCAGGGCACCGACCACCACGGCACCATCGCGCGCGTGCGCGCCGGCCTGCAGGCTGCAGGCGTCGGCATTCCCCAGGGCTATCCCGACTACGTGCTGCACACCATGGTGCGGGTCGTCAAGGGTGGCGAAGAGGTCAAGATCAGCAAGCGCGCGGGCAGCTACGTCACGCTGCGCGATTTGATCGAGTGGACCAGCAAGGACGCGGTGCGCTTCTTCCTGCTCAGCCGCAAGCCCGACACCGATTACACCTTCGACGTCGACCTGGCGGTGGCGCAGAACAACGACAACCCGGTGTACTACGTGCAGTACGCCCATGCGCGCATCTGCTCGGTGCTGCGGGGCTGGCAAGAGCAGGGCGGCGCGGGCGCCGGGGCGCTGCAGGGGGTGGACCTGTCCGCGCTCGAAGGCCCGCAGGCCCAGGCGCTGATGCTGCAGCTGGCCCGGTATCCCGAGATGCTCACCGCCGCCGCCAGCGACAACGCGCCGCACGATGTAACTTTTTATTTGCGCGACTTGGCGGCCTGCTATCACAGTTACTATGACGCCGAACGCATCCTGGTGGACGACGAGGCTGTCAAGCTGGCGCGCCTGGCCCTGGTGGCCGCCACCGCACAGGTGCTGCGCAACGGGCTGGCCACGCTGGGCGTCAGTGCGCCGGAGCGCATGTAATTGCAGAGAGAAACGAGACCGTTCATGCGACAACATCAACGCGGGGGAACCATTCTGGGGCTGATCCTGGGCCTGCTCGTCGGCCTGGGGGCTGCGCTGGCGGTGGCCATCTACGTCACCAACGTGCCGGTGCCCTTTGTCAACAAAGGTGGCGTGCGCACCGACGCCAAGGACAAGGAAGAGCAGCAGCGCAATCAGAACTGGGACCCGAACTCGCCCCTGTACGGCAAGAACCCCGCGCGCAGCAGCACGCCCGCGGTGCAGGGCGTGGTGGTGCCCGATCCGCCCAAGCCCGGCGCCGACACCGCGCCGCCGCCGCCGGCCGTGGCGACCAAGCCCGAGGTGGTGCTGCCCGACACCAAGCCGGGCGCGGCCAAGACGGCCGACAAGGCCAGCGACAAGCCCACAGACAAGGCGGGCGACAAGACCGCCGTTGCCAAGCTCGATCCCAAGGCCGGCCAGTCGGCCGATCCGCTGGGCGACCTGGCCAAGTCGCGCGGCGCCGCTGGCGCCGCCGATCCCTACCAGTATTTCGTGCAGGCGGGGGCTTTTCGTACCCAGAACGACGGCGAGGCGCAGCGCGCCAAGCTGGCGATGATGGGCTGGGAGGCCAGGGTCACCGAGCGCGAGGTGAACGGCCGCGTGGTGTACCGCGTGCGGGTGGGCCCCTTCGCCAAGCGCGACGATGCCGACGGCCTCAAGGGCAAGCTCGATGGCGCTGGCGTCGATGCGCAGATCGTGCGCGTGCAGCGTTGAACTTTTTCGCTGGCCCCCGCTCCCATAGCCACTACCGCACCAGGAGAAAGCTTTTTATGAAACGCCGTGATTTCTCGTTGACCGCCGCTTCGGTGGCGGCCGCATCCCTGGCCCTGCCGACGCAGGGCGCCTTGGCCCAGGCCAAGTTCAAGGAGGGCAAGGACTATGTCAAGCTGCGCACGCCGGTCAATCCCGAGGCGCCCGCCGGCAAGGTCGACGTGATCGAATTCTTCTGGTACAGCTGCCCGCACTGCAACGCCTTCGAGCCCGAGTTCGAGGCCTGGGCGAAGAACGCGCCCAAGAACCTGCAGGTGCGCCGCGTGCCGATCGCGTTCAACAACACCTTCGTGCCGCAGCAGAAGATCTACTACACGCTGGAGACCATGGGCAAGATCCCCGAGGTGCATGTCAAGGTGTTCCACGCCATCCATGTGGAGCGCCAGCGCCTGAACAAGGACGACGAGATCTTCGCCTTCATGGAAAAGCAGGGCCTGGACATGGCCAAGTTCAAGGAGGTCTACGGCTCCTTCTCGGTGGCCAACCAGGTGCGCAAGGCCACCCAGCTGCAGGACGCCTATGGTGTCGAGGGCGTGCCCGCGATGGGCGTGGCCGGCAAGTACTACACCGACGGCACCCGCGCCGGCTCGATGACCAATGTGCTGCAGGTGGTGGAATACCTGGCGGCGCAGTCCAAGTCGTAAATCTCTGGAATCGCCAAGGATTGCCAAGGCCCAAAGCCCGCGTCAGCGGGCTTTGGGCTTTTTCCGCGGGCCGCGGCGACACGAAGTGAACAGGCCTTGGGGCCATTTCCGGTGAAGGCGCCGGGCAGGCTGGCTACAATCGGCGGAGCAAAAAACATGCCGCGTATGAAGATTCGTTTCATTTCTGGGGTTCTCGCTTTGGCCATGCTGGCCTGGGGCGGTGGTGCGCATGCGGAAAAAGCCGACCGCATGAAGCCCATGAACATCGAGGCCGACGAGGGCCAGCACGACGAGCTCAAGCAGACCAGCGTGTTCACCGGCAATGTGGTGGTGACCAAGGGCACCATCGTCATCCGCGGTGCCAAGCTGGAGGTCAGCCAGGACCGCGACGGCTACCAGCGCGGCGTGGTCACGGCCGGCGCCGGCAAGCTGGCGTTCTTCCGCCAAAAGCGCGATACCCTGCCGGGCGCGCCCGCCGAGTACATCGAGGGCGAGGGCGAGGTCATCACCTACGACGGCCGCGACGACACCGTGCACCTGAACCGCCGGGCCGAGCTGCGGCGCTACCGCGAAACCACGCTGACCGACCAGGTCAGCGGCTCGGTGATCGTCTACAACAACCTGAGCGACACCTTCACCGTCAACGGGCAGAAATCCGCGCAGGCCAGCGAGCCCAAGCCGGGCGCCAAGAGCGGCGGCCGGGTGCGCGTGATGCTGTCGCCCAAGGATTCGCAGGGCGCGGGTAGCGGTGGCAGCGGGGGTGGCAGCGGCGCCAAGCCGGCCGCGCCGCCCGCTGCCGGGCCTGGCACGCAGCTGCGCTCCAGCCCGCAGCTCAATGAAGGGGCGAAATAATCGTGGCGGAGCCTGTCAGCACCATCGCGGTGCGCGAATTGGCCGCCGGCAGCGACCTGAGCTGCCTGGAGGCGCGGCACCTGCAGAAGTCCTACGGCAGCCGCAAGGTGGTCAAGGACGTGTCGCTGTCCGTGCGCAAGGGCGAGGTCGTGGGCCTGCTGGGGCCCAACGGCGCCGGCAAGACCACCTCGTTCTACATGATCGTCGGCCTGGTGCGCAGCGACGCGGGCGACATCCTGATCGACGGCCACTCGGTGGCCAACATGCCCATCCACCAGCGTTCGCAGCTGGGGCTGTCGTACCTGCCGCAGGAGGCATCGATCTTCCGCAAGCTCAGCGTCGAGGACAATGTGCGCGGCGTGCTGGAGCTGCAGCGCGACGAAGGCGGCCGGGCCTTGCCGCGCAGCGAGATCGAGCGCCGCCTGACCTCGCTGCTGCAGGAGCTGCGCGTGGAGCACCTGCGCGAATCGCCGGCGGTGGCGCTGTCCGGCGGCGAGCGCCGGCGCGTGGAGATCGCCCGGGCGCTGGCCACGCAGCCGCGCTTCATCCTGCTGGACGAGCCGTTCGCCGGCATCGATCCGATCGCGGTGATCGAGATCCAGCGCATCGTCGGCTTTCTGAAGGACCGCGGCATCGGCGTGCTCATCACCGACCACAACGTGCGCGAGACCCTGGGCATCTGCGACCACGCCTGCATCATCAGCGATGGGCGGGTGCTGGCGCAGGGCACGCCGCAGGAGATCGTCGAGAACGCCGATGTGCGCCGGGTGTACCTGGGCGAGCACTTCCGCATGTGATCCGAGCGGGCCTGTAGAGTCGTGTCCATGATGCCCGGCCTGTCGCTCAAGGTTTCGCAGAACCTGACGCTGACCCCGCAATTGCAGCAGTCCATCCGGCTGCTGCAGCTGTCCACCCAGGAGCTGCAGCAGGAAGTGGAGCAGATGCTCGACGAGAATCCGTTCCTGGAGCGGGCCGAGGATGAGGCCGAGACAGCGGCGGAAGCCGCGCCGCGCGAGCCGGCCGCCGACGAGGTTGCTTCTGATTTTGTAGCTGATAGCGTGCGTGAGACAAGCGCCACCGCCGAGTTCGATGCCGAACCCGTGGCCGAGGTCAGCGCCGAAGCCCTGCCCTGGGAGGGCGACGACGGCCGCGACACCGCCACCGACGACTGGGGCGGCGACATGCCGGCGCGCGGCGCCGGCAGCGACGACGAGGACTACTCCGCCCTCGACCACACCCATGCCCACGAGTCGCTGCAGGACGCGCTGCACCGCCAGGCGCTGGCGCTGCGGCTGTCGCCCGAGGACCGGGCCGCGCTGTATTTCCTGATCGAATCGCTTTCGGACGACGGCTATCTCGAAGAGCCGCTGGTCGAGCTGGCCGGAAACCTGGCCGACGCGGAGGATGCCGAGGCGCTGGACACCGTGATGCACCACCTGACGGTGGCGCTGCGCCTGTTGCAGAGCATGGAGCCGGTGGGCGTGGGCGCGCGCAACCTGCAGGAATGCCTGGTGCTGCAGATCAAGGCGCTGCAGCGCGGCCGGCACAAGAGTGCCGAGGCGCTGGAGACGGCCCTGCTGGTCTGCCATGAGTCGCTCGATCTGCTGGCGCGCCGCGATGTGCGCAAGCTGGTGCAGCTCACCGGCTGCAAGGAGGCGGTGGTGCGCGAGGCCATGGCGCTGATCGCCGGGCTGGAGCCGCGCCCGGGGCGCCCCTACGCCAACGTGGAGCGCAACGTGATCGTGCCCGACGTGATCGTGCGCCCGGGCGCCGCCGCGCGCGCCGGCCAGGCGCCGCAGTGGCGGGTGCAGCTCAACCCCGAGGTGATGCCCAAGCTGCGCGTGCACGATCTCTATGCCAGCGCCATGCGCGGCCACAAGGGCGAGCAGGGCCATGCCGGCATGCAGCAGCGCCTGCAGGAGGCGCGCTGGTTCATCAAGAACATCCAGCAGCGCTTCGACACCATCCTGCGCGTGTCGCAAGCCATCGTGGAGCGGCAGAAGAACTTCTTCGTGCACGGCGAGCTGGCCATGCGCCCCATGGTGCTGCGCGAGATCGCCGACGAGCTGGGCCTGCACGAATCCACCATCAGCCGCGTGACCACGGCCAAGTACATGGCCACGCCGCAGGGCACCTTCGAGCTCAAGTACTTCTTCGGCTCGGGCCTGGGCACCGAGGCTGGCGGCAGCGCGTCCAGCACCGCGGTCAAGGCGCTGATCAAGCAGCTGCTCGATGCCGAGAATCCGAACAAGCCGCTGTCGGACAGCAAGATCGCCGAGCTGCTGCAGCAGCAGGGCATCGAATGCGCGCGCCGCACCGTGGCCAAGTACCGCGAGGCGCTGCGGATACCGCCGGCCAACCTGCGCAAGACGCTGTAGTCACAGCACCATCTGCTGCCCGGCCTGCAGCATGGCGTCGCGGAACTCCTGCGTCAGCGCCGACAGATGGCCTTGCTCGCGCCACAGCAGCGCCAAGTCGTGCTGCCAGCGCATGCCTTCGCCCGCCAGGCCCACCAGCCCGGCGCCTTCTGGCTGGCCCAGCGTGTGCGATGGCAGCATGCCGATCAGGTCGGTGTGGCGCAGCAGCTCGGTGAAGGCGAGCTGCGAGCCATTGCTCTCCACCGCGATGCGCGGCAGCGGCAGCCCCAGCCGCACGAAGCGCTGGTTCAGCCATTGCCGCAGGTAGATCGAGCTGGCGGGCACGATCCAGCGCTCGCGCGCCAGGTCGGCAAAGCCGCGCAGCTCCTGCAGGCGCGGATGGCTGGCGCTGACCGCGATCTGCACCTGCAGCGCGCCAATGGGCGCGACCGCGATCCCGGCGGGGATCTCGTCCGGGATCGAGGCGCACACCAGATCGACCTCGCCGGTCTGCAGCTGCGCCAGCAGGTGGGGGCTCAGGCTGGTGGAGACCGAAAAGGTGGCCAGCGGGCGCGATGCCAGGAAGCGGCGCATCACCGGCGACACCAGGCTGGGCAGCAGGTGCGGCAGTGTGGCCAGGCGTACCTTGCCGGCGCGCGCGGCGTGCATGTCGCCCATCTCGGCATGCATCGCGTCGAGCGTGATCGAGATGTTCTGCGCGTACTTGGCGAAAGTGCGGCCCAGCTCGGTGAGCGCGATGCCCTGGCGCGAGCGCTCGAACAGCCTGAGCCCGGTCTCGGCCTCGAGCCGGGCCAGGGTCTTGGTCAGCGTCGACTGCGACACGCCCAGCTCGGCGGCGGCCTGGTTCAGGCTGGGAAAGCGGGTGACCGCCTGGAAGGTCTGCAGGTCTTCGATGCGCATGGTGGTATCCCGGATATTCTCACAAGGCATTGCAATGCCAGCTTGTGGGAATTACTGATAACGGATGTCTTTCCTACACTGAAAACGCTGTAACGGCCGTGAATCCACGGCAAGCCCCACGTATCAGGAGACATCATGCAATCACAGTATTCCAGCAGCCGGCGCGCATGGCTGCAGCTGGCGGCTGGCTGCGGCGCGGCATTGTGCGCGCCGCTGGGCCGGGCGGCGCCGGCCTGGCCGGCCAGGCCGGTGAGCCTCATCGTGCCTTTCCCCGCGGGCGGGCCCATCGATACCCAGATGCGGGCACTGGCCCATGCGCTGTCGGCGCAGGGGCCGGCGGTGGTGGTGCTCAACCAGCCTGGCGCCAGCGGCACGCTCGGCCCCACCACCATGGCCCGGGCCGCGCCCGACGGCGCGACGCTGGCGGTGATCACCACCGCGGTCTTTCGCCTGCCGCACCTGCAGAAGGTGAGCTACGACCCGCTCAAGGACTTCAGCTACATCGTCGGGCTGACCAGCTACACCTACGCGGTTTCGGTGCCGGCGGGCTCGCGCTGGAAAAGCCTGGCCGAGGTGGTGGCCTATGCCAGGGACAATCCCGGCAGGCTCAACGTGGCGGCCGTGGGCACCGGCTCGCTGGGGCAGATCGCCACCGGCCAGTGGCAGAAGAAGGCCGGCATTGCGGTGAACTATGTGCCTTTCAAGGGCGGCGCAGATGCCATGGCCGCACTGCTGGGCGGCCATGTGGATGTGATGTTCGAGGCCGGCTGGGGCGCGATGGCCCAGGCCGGCAAGGTGCGCCTGCTGGCGGTGGCCGAGCCCGGGCGCCTGCCGGGCTGGCCCGATGTGCCCACGATGGCCGAGCTGGGCTATGACATCACGGTGCAGTCGGTCATCGGCATTGCCGGCCCCAGGCAGATGGATGCCGCGCTGGTCGCCCGCATCCAGGATGCGATCCAGCGCGCCACCCGCGACGGGAACTACCAGCGCGCGCTGGCTATGGAATCCATGCCCGACCGCTTCCTCGGCGCGCGCGACTACTCGGACTATGCCGCGCGCCAGTTCGCGGCCGACCGCGACAATATCCGCGAACTGGGATTGGCCCTCCAATGACGGCGCACCTGCAAGCAGCGGACATGGCCACCGGCTACGATGCGGGTTACTGGCGCGGGCGGGGCGTGGGCGAGGCCGAGTGGCGGCTGCGCCAGGACCTCGCGGCGTTGTACCGCGCGGTGCAGCGCTACGGCATGAGCGACCTGATCTACAACCACATCACGGCCCGGGTGCCCGGCGAGGACGAGGCCATCCTGCTCAACCCCTACGGGCTGCTGTACACCGAGGTCAGCGCATCCAGGCTATTCAAGATCCGCCTGAACGGCGACATCCTCTATGAGCCCGACATCGGCCTGGGCCTGAACCCGGCCGCCTATGTGATCCACACCGCGGTGCATGCGGCGCGCCACGACCTGCAGTGCGTGCTGCATGTGCACACGCGGGCCAGCACGGCGGTCTCGGCCATGGAGTGCGGGCTGCTGCCGCTGTCGCAGCAGGCCTGCCTGTTCCACGGCCGCATCGCCTACCACGACTTCAGCGGGCCCGAGGTGCTGCTGCCGCAGCAGGAGCGCCTGGTGCAGGACCTGGGCGGGCACCATGTGGCCATCCTGCGCAACCACGGTCTGCTGGTGGGCGGGCGCACCATCGCCGAGGCCTTCTTCAACCTGTATTGGCTGGAGTCGGCCTGCCGCATCCAGGTGGATGCGATGGCGGCCGGGCAACTGCGGCTGGCCGATGCGACCGCGGTGCAGTCCACGCGCGACGCCTTTGCCAGGGTGCCCGTGCGTGGCGAGCGCGAATGGGCGGCCATCCGCCGCGAGATGGACCGGCTCGACTCCAGTTATCGCGATTGAAGCTTTTGAGAGGAATTTCCATGCAAGCCACTTTCACTGAAGAGCTGGCCGGCGTTGCCGTGCCCGCATCCATCCACCAGCTGGGCGACGATGTCTACTGCTACGAGCGCGTGCCCGGCCAGGCGCCGCTGTTCATCTGCTGCCGCGAAGGCGGGCCGCTGGCCGAACGCCAGGCTTTCCTGGACTGGGTGCGCGTCTCGCGCCCGCAGCTCGACCGCCTGATCGTCGCGCACGGCGGCATCGTGCTGCGCGGCTTTGCGCTGGAGGAGACGGCGGATTTCGGCGCGCTGACCGCGCTTTTCCCGCAGTTCGCGGGCAGCTACGAGGGCGGGCGCGCGCCGCGCAAGGCCATCCAGGGCCAGGTGATGGAATCGACCCGCCTGGCCAGCTCGGTGCGGCTGGCCATCCATTCCGAAATGGCCTACATGCGCGACTACCCCCGGCGCATCGCCTTTTTCTCGCGCCAGACCGCCATCGAAGGCGGAGAGACCATCATCGGCGACATGCGCGGCTTCGTCGCCGCCATGCCGGCCGCCATCCGCGGCAGGCTGGAGCAGCTGGGCACGCGCATGACGCGCAACTTCGGGCCGCCCAGCCAGGCACTGGACGACAGCTACGCCGACATGGACCAGCGCGGCTGGAACCAGGCCTTCTTCACCGACGAGCGCGCCGATGTCGAGCGCATCTGCGCCGGCAAAGGCCTGCGGCCGCTGTGGCACGACGACGGCAGCCTCACGGTCTTCAACGACCTGGAGCCCTTCGTCACCCACCCGGCCACGGGGCAGAAGCTGTACCGCTCGGTCATCCACATGCGGCCGCAGGTCGAGGACGAGGCGCGCAGCCAGGCCTACCGCCGGCACCAGAAGTACCGCACCGGCGCGTCGCTGGGCAATGGCGAGCGCCTGAGCGAAGACGAAGTGGCGCAGATGGAGGCGCTGTGCGATCGCTTCACCTACCAGTGGCCCTGGCGGGACGGCGACGTGATGATCCTCGACAACCTGCAGGTCTGGCATGGCCGCAACCCCTACCGCGGCCCGCGCGAGGTTCAGGTGGCGCTGCTGGATTGAGCGCCCGTCACCACCAGACGAAGGCCGCCACCACCGCGATCATCAGCCCGAACTTGGTGAGCTTGTAGGCCGTGGGGTTCCAGGCCTTGAAGCGGCGGCGGTACTGGCCCATGTAGAACGAGATCTTGAACAGCTTGCTGATCAGGCCGCGCGGGTCGCCGTCGTTGTTGGGCGAGCTGGCGGCGGCCACCACGTTCTTGCCCAGCCAGCCGTTGAGCCACTGGGCGAAGCGGTTGGTCATGGGCCGCTCCACGTCGCAGAACAGCACGATGCGGTTGCCTTCGCTGCGGTTCTCGGCCCAGTGCATGTAGGTTTCGTCGAAGATCACGCCTTCGCCCTCGCGCCAGCTGTAGGGCAGGCCGTCGACTTCGATCATGCAGCGGTCGTCGTCGGGCGCCAGCACCGCCAGGTGGTAGCGCAGCGAGCCGGCGTACGGGTCGCGGTGCAGGTTGAGCTTGGCGCCGGGCGGCAGCTCGGCGAACATCGCGGCCTTGACGTTAGGAATGGATTTCACCAAGGCCGTGGTCTTGGGGCACAGCTCCATCGCCGAGGGGTGGGCATCGCCGTACCACTTGAGGTAGAAGCGCTTCCAGCCGGTCTTGAAGAAGGAGTTGAAGCCCGCGTCGTCGTTGTTGGCCGCGGCCTTGATCTGCATGGCATTGTGCAGGTTGATGGCTTCCTCGCGGATTTCGCGCCAGTGGGCCTGCAGCGGCGCCAGCTCGGGGAAGGTGCTGGTGGGCAGGTAGGGCGTGCGCGGCACCTTCGAGAAGGCCAGCATGAACACGTTGAACGGCGCGGTGAAGGTCGAGTGGTCGAACATCTGCCGCAGCGCCTTGTGGCGTACCTTGCCGCGCAGGTGCATGTACAGCCCGCAGCCGGCAAACAGGGCAACGATGAGCAATAAGACGGTTTTGGCCATCCCGCGAGTGTAGCTGCAGGGCCTCGACCCTGGCGGCAGCAGGCGATATTGCTATATAAATAGAAGCATAAAGCGGTTGATGGGTAAGCGTTTACGGCCGATATCGCCTCAATTTCTGGGCTGCTGCGCGAAGGCGGCGTCGAGCCGCTTGAGCATGTCGCGGTTGAGCTCGCGCTGCTGGCGCGTCCAGGGCGTCATGGCCTTGTGCAGCTCGGCCTGCAGCCGGTTGGCGGTGTCCCAGTCGCCGCGGCTGGCGGCCCAGATCGCGTATTCGGCGGTCACGTCGAAGCTGCCGGACTTGTCGCGCGCGAAGTCGAAGGACTTGCGCGCCATCGTGTTGTCGCCCTGTGCGGCATAGGCCTTGGCCACCAGCAGGCCCACCGCCTCGGCGCGGTAGTGGGCATCGGTCTGGGCGATGGCCTGCAGGTGCTGCAGCGCGGTGGTGCTCTGGCCGGCATCGTAGGCGGCCTGCGCGGCGCCCCAGCGGATGTCCAGGTCATTGGCGAACGGGCCCTTCATGCAGGCCTCGAAATGTTGCAGCGCCTGCGCCGGCTGGCCCGCCGCGAGCAGGGCCTGCGCCAGGCGGACTTGGTTCTGCGCGGTGGGCGTGTAGTCGAATGCGGCCTGCGCCTCGCGCACCTCGCGCGTTGGATCGAGCGCCTTCACGGCGGTGCTGGCCAGCCGGGTGGCCTGGCGCTGCAGGCGCGAGCTGGGCAGGTAGATGGCCAGGAAATAGATCAGGCTGCCCAGCAGCGGAAACGCCAGCAGGATGAACAGCCAGTACATCTGCTGCCCGGTGCGCACCGCGTGCACGGCAAAGAAGATGGCGACGATCAGGTGCAGGCCGATTCCGGCAAATGGCATGGGGTTGTCCTATCGAAAATGCAACTACAACAGTTTAGTGCCCAGCGGCACCTCGCCATCGGGCACGCACAGCGCCACATGTCCGTCGGCATTGTGAAAGCCGGTGATGAGGCATTCCGACATCAGCGGGCCGATCTGCTTTCTGGGGAAGTTGACCACGCCCACCACCAGCCGGCCGACCAGCTCCTCGGGCTGGTAGAGCTGGGTGATCTGCGCGCTGGATTTGCGCAGCCCGAGCTCGGGGCCGAAGTCCACCTGCAGCTTGTAGGCGGGTTTGCGCGCCTCCTTGAAGACCTCGGCTTGCACGATGCGGCCCACGCGCAGCTCGACGCGGGTGAATTCGTTCCAGGTGATTTCGGTCATGGCGGTATCGGATTCCTTGTGCATGGCGGCCATCATGCCGCCGGCGGGCGCGCCGATTGTCGCAAGACGCTTGGGGTGGGTCATCCGCCCATGCCGGGCAGCAGGGCCTGCAGGGCTTCCGATGCCCGGGTGCGATAGCGCTCCTTGTGCCGTACCAGGCTGAAGACGCGGGTGCCGAGATCGATGGCGATCAGCGCGAGGCGTCCTGCATCGATGTGGGGGCGCGCCACCAGGTCGGAGACCACCGTGAGATGGGTGCTGGAGCGCACCGCCACGCAGACGGCTTCGTTGGTGGGCAATTCCAGCGCCGTGGCGAGCCGCGCGGGGTCTACGCCGAGTGCACGCAACGCGGCCTCGAACGCGGAGCGTGTTCCGGAGCCCTCTTCGCGCAATATCCATGTCGCCTCGGCCAGGTCCTGGGGCGAGGCCTTGCGTGCCGCCAGCGGATGCTCGGGCGCGGCCACGACGACCAGGCGGTCGCGCGCCACTGCCGTGAGCGCCAGCGCGGGGGCGTCGATGGCCCCTTCGGCAAAGCCCAGGTCGGCCGTGCCGTCCAGCACGGCGGCCGCGACGTCGGCGGAATTGCCTTCGCGCAGCACCACGCCGATCGCCGGATACGCCGCCTTGAAGCCCACCAGGAAGGGCGGCAGCCAGTAGCTGGCGATGGTCTGGCTGGCCTGGATGGTCAACGTGCCCCGCTGCAGGCCGCCCAGCTCGGTCAAGGCCAGCTCGGCCAGCCTGGCGCTTTGCTGGGTGGCCTTGGCCTCGGCCAGGAACAGCCGCCCCGTCTGGCTCAGCTCGATGCGGCGCCCGATCCGGTGGAAGAGGCGGACCCCGTAGCGGCTTTCCAGGGCATGGATGGCCGCGCTCACCGCCGAGGGGGTGAGGTGCAAGGCATCGGCGGCACGTGTGAGGTGTTCGCGCTCGGCGACGGCGATGAAGATGCGAAGTTGGTCCAGCGTCATTTGTGCAGAATAATCGAACGAAACATTCATTACATTAAGATGGAATGAATGTTAATCCATGGGCAAGATCGGTCTCCAAGAGGAATGACCATGCCCGCTGCCCACACCGCTCCCGTCCCCACCCATCCCACCCGCTCGGCCCCTGCACGGCTGCTTCCGGGCATGGGCCTGTGCATTCTCGTCACCGCCGTGGCCTATCTGCTGGAGGCGATCGAGGTCGATCTGGTAGGCCGCCCGTGGCTGGAGGCGCTGGTGTTCGCCATTCTCCTGGGCGTTGCGGTACGCAGCGTCTGGACGCCGCCCAGCGCCTTGCACGCCGGCATCGATTTCAGCGCCAAGACACTGCTCGAAATCGCGGTCGTGCTTCTGGGGGCATCGGTGAGCGTGCGCGCGCTGCTGGCCATCGGGCCTGAGTTGATCGCCGGCATTGCCGCCGTCGTCGTCGTGGCGATCGCGGCGAGCTACGCCATCAGCCGGGCGCTGGGCCTGCCGCAGCGCATGGCCATCCTGGTGGCCTGCGGCAATTCGATCTGCGGCAATTCCGCCATCGCCGCCGTGGCGCCGGTCATCGGCGCCAATGGCGAGGACATCGCCTCGTCCATCGCCTTCACGGCCGTGCTGGGCGTGATCGTCGTGCTGGTGCTGCCGCTGTTCGTGCCGCTTCTGCAGCTGTCGCTGACGCAATACGGGGTCCTGGCCGGCCTGACCGTCTACGCCGTGCCCCAGGTGCTCGCCGCGACGCTGCCGATCGGCGCCCTCAGCAACCAGGTGGGAACGGTGGTCAAGCTGGTGCGCGTGCTGATGCTCGGCCCGGTCGTGCTGCTGATGTCCCTGGTGGCGTCGAAGCTGCGCAGCGAAACGGACGCACCCGTGCCGCAGGCGGCTGCCGGCGTTCATGCGAAACCGGCAAGGCCCGCGCTGCACAAGCTCGTGCCCTGGTTCATCATCGGCTTTCTCGTCGTGGCGGGCGTTCGCACCGCCGGATGGATCCCCGAGCCGGTGCTGCACCCGACGGCCGTCGTCGCCAACTTGCTGACCACCGTGTCGATGGCGGCGCTGGGCCTGGGCGTGGACATCCGGGTCGTGGCCAAGGCCGGACCGCGGGTGACGGCGGCAGTCACCCTGTCGCTCATCGTCCTGGGCGCGATCAGCTTCGGGCTCATACACCTGATCGGCGTGGCTTGAGCGCGCTCAGTGCCCCATGGTCTTGGAGAACAGGTTCATCACCAGCACGCCGGCCACGATCAGGCCCATGCCCAGCAGCGCCGGCAGGTCGAGCCTTTGCCCGAACAGCAGCCACGAGACCGCGGTGATCAGCACCACGCCCAGGCCCGACCACACCGCATAGGCCACGCCCACCGGCATGTGGCGCAGCGTGAGCGACAGGCAGTAGAAGGCCATGCCATAGCCCAGCACCGTCAGCACCGACGGGCCCAGCCGCGTGAAGCCGGCGCTGGCCTTGAGCGACGAGGTGGCGATCACCTCGGCCGCGATCGCGGTCAGCAGGTAGATCCAGGTGAGCGTATGGGTCGACAGGGATGTGGGCATGCGGTGATTGTAGGAATATCCGTGAAATTGCCGCTTGGCGCTTGTGGGTATTGTGCGGGCAGCTATTGATTTTGATAGCCAATGCACGGCCGCCGTGCTGTGCCATCGCCGGCTGCTGCTGCCAGGGCGCGCGCCAGCGCGTATGCTTGCGGCCATCCTATGAATCCATTGCAATTGTTTCTGCCCTGCGCCGCCGGCGTCGAGGGCTTTCTGGCCGATGAGGTCCATGCCATCACCGGCTATACCGGCCACGACCTGATGGTGGGCCGCGGCGGCGTGATGGTGCGCGGCACCTGGCGCGATGCCATGCTGTTGAACCTGCACAGCCGCCTCGCGCAGCGCGTGCTGGTGCAACTGTCGCAGACGCTGTACCGCAGCGAGAACGACCTGTACCGCGCCGCCGGCGACGTGGCCTGGGAGATCTGGTTCTCCACGCGCGAGACCTTCAAGATCGAGGTCACCGCCCAGCACAGCCCGCTGCAGAGCCTGAACTTTGCCGCGCTGCGGGTCAAGGACGCGATTGCCGACCGCTTCCGCGCCAAGCGGGGCGACCAGCGGCCCAGCGTGGAAACGCGCAGCCCCGATGTGCGCGTGCACCTGCACCTCACCACCGACCAGGCCACCATCTACATCGACACCTCGGGCGAGGCGCTGTTCAAGCGCGGCTGGCGCGAGGACAAGGGCGATGCGCCGCTCAAGGAGACGCTGGCCGCCGCGATGATCGCCGCCAGCGGCTGGGACCCGCACGGCCCCAACCCGCAGCCGCTGTACGACCCCTGCTGCGGCAGCGGCACCGTGGTGATCGAGGCCGCGCAGATCGCGCGCCGCATACCGGCCGGCATCCTGCGCCGCTTCGCGTTCGAAAAGCTGGTGCCGTTCCAAAGGCATGTGTGGGAAGCCATGCTCGACGAGGCCGAGGCGGCCATCCTGCCCGAAAGCCCGGTGGGCATCCATGGCTCGGACATCTCCTTTCGCATGGTCGACTTTGCGCGCCGCAATGCCGAGCGCGCCGGCGTGGGCGATACGGTGCAGCTGCGCGGCGGCGATGCGCTGCAGCGCATGCCGCCGAGCGAGCAGCCTGGCATGATGCTGCTGAACCCGCCCTATGGCGAGCGCATCGCCGCGGCGGGTAGCGCCGGGCGCAATGCGGCCGAGCGCATGGGGCAGCTTGAGCGCGCCGGCCGCGAGAGCGCGCAGACCGAGGACGGCGTCGAATTCTTCAGCCAGCTGGCCGCGCACTGGAAGAAGCACTACAGCGGCTGGAGTGCCTGGATGCTCACGCCCGACCTGAAGCTGCCCGGCAAGATGCGCCTGAAGGAGTCGCGCCGCACGCCCATGTGGAACGGCCCCATCGAATGCCGGCTGTTCCGCTTCGACATGGTGCAGGGCGCGGTCAAGCCGCGCAAGCCGGCCGCGGACGATAGCGAAAGCCGCGCATGAAGATCGTGCTGCGCTGGCCGCACTGCAACGCCGACTACAGCGGCCCCGAGCCGCGGGCGCTGGTGCTGGACACTAATGTGGTGCTCGACATGCTGATCTTCGACGATCCGCACATCCCGCCGATCCGCGAGCTGCTGGCGCAGGGCCGGCTGCACTGGATCGCGGACCAGGCCCAGCGCATCGAGCTGCAGCGGGTGCTGCACTACAGCCAGATCGCGCCGCGCGTGGCCTTCTACGGCAAGACGGCCGAGGGCGTGCTGGCCGCCTTCGACGCCGCGGTGGAATATGTGGCCGAGGCGCCGAAGATCCGCTACACCTGCACCGACCCCGACGACCAGCATTTCCTCGACCTGGCCTGCGCGCACTGCGCGCTGCTCGTCAGCAAGGACAAGGCCGTGCTGCGCCTGCGCAAGCGGGCGGCGCAGTATGGGGCGCTGGTGGGCAATGTGCTGCTGGCGCAAGAGGCTTTGGAGGTGGAAGATGCCTGATCTCGCAACCCTGGGAGCCTTCGTGGCCGTCGTTCTGGGCCTGTTCGTGATTCCCGGCCCGGCCGTGCTGCTGGTGTTCAGCCGCGCGGCGCAGGCCGGGCGCGGGGTGGGGATCGCCACCGGGCTGGGCATTGCCGTCGGCGATTTTCTCCACACGTTGTTCGCGGCCGTGGGGCTGTCGGCATTGCTGATGACTTCGGCGCTGGCCTTCAACCTGGTGAAGTACCTGGGCGCAGCCTACCTGATCTACCTGGGCGTGCGTGCCATGCTGGCCAGGCCCGCTGCCGATGCCGCGCTGGCGCAGCAGCCGGCCATCTCGCCCGCCAAGGCGTTCTGGCAGGCGATACCCACCGAATTGCTCAATCCCAAGACCGCGCTGTTCTTCCTGGCCTTCATGCCGCAGTTCGTGCATCCGCAGCAGGGCTCGGCCTTTGTGCAGTTCATGGTGCTGGGGTTGATCTTCGTGGCGCTCAGCGCGGCCTACACCACGGCGCTGGCCTGCTCGGTGCCGCTGCTGGGCTGCTATGTGCGTCGGCTGTCGTGGCTGGCGCGCTGGCAGGGCAAGATCGTGGGCGGCATCTTCATCGCGCTGGGCCTGAAAGTCGCGGTGCAGAGCCGCTAGGCCGCGCCTGCTGCGCCCGCACCTGCGCATGCAGGAACGCGATGAAGGCCTCGGCCGCGGGTGGCAGTGAGCGGCGGCGCTGCGTGAAGATGGAGATGCGCCGCGTCACGCCGGGCGCGACCAGCGGCGCGGCATGCACCTCGAAGCCGCGCAGGTAGGGATGGTTGTTCATCGGCAGCACGCTGATGCCCACGCCGGCGCTGACCAGGCTCAGCACGGTGGTCGAGAACGACACTTCATTCACCACATTCAGTCGCAGGCCCTCGCGCGCCACGGTGTCGTCGATCAGCCGGCGTATCGGGCTGCCCGGCGCCAGCGCGATGAAGGGCTCGCCCTGCAGGTCGCGCCAGCGGATGCGGCGCTTGCGGGCCAGCGGATGCTCGGGCGCGCACAGCGCGATGAAGCCGTCGTCGAACAGGTGGGACTCGGCGATGTCCTCGTCGGTGTCGAGGAAGGTGCCGATGCCGAAATCCACCGCGCCCGAGGCCACCACGCGCAGGATCTCTTCCTCGGCCACGTCGTGCAGCACGAACTGCACGCCGGGGTGCAGGCTGCGAAAGGCCTTGAAGGCGCCGCTGAGCAGGCTGGCCGAGATCACGGTCGAGGCCACGATGCGCACCCGGCCGTTGCGCAGCGCCGCCAGGCCGTTCATGTTGGCGACGGCCGTGTCCAGCTCGCCCAGCAGCTTGTGCGCCACTTCGTAGAAGTCCGCGCCGGCCTCGGTCATCTCGACCATGCGCGTGTGCCGGTCGAACAGCCGTACTCCCACGCCTTGCTCCAGCTCCTTGACCAGGGTGCTCAGCGCCGACTGGGTGATGTGCATGCGCTGCGCGGCCAGCGTGAACTTGCCGGTCTGGGCCAGCAGCGCGAAGGCGCGCAGCTGCCGGATGGTGACGTTGGGCTGCATCGTGGCGCTTTCAATTCAGTGAATTTATTGATGAGTCTATCTAAAAAAACAACTTGTTGAATGAATGCATCTTGCCTTTAATCAAGGCCAACAACTCTTGGAGCAGCCCATGAACTGCCTGACGACCACGATGGAGACCCCCGACAGCACCTGCAGCGCCGCTGGCTCCGGCCTGTCCGCCTTTCAGGTGGACAGCCTGGAGCGCGTGGCGGCCGGCGTGCTGCAGCTGGTGCTGGTGCCGCAGGGCGGGGCCCGCTGCCACGCGGTGGAGCCCGGCGCGCATGTGGACGTGCATCTGCCGCAGGGCCTGGTGCGGCAGTATTCGCTGCTCAATGCCGGCGAACGCCACCGCTATGTGATTGCGGTGGGGCTGGATTCTCGCAGCCGCGGCGGCTCCGCCTATGTGCACGGTGGGCTGCGCCCGGGCGAGCGCCTGATGCTGGGCGTGCCGCGCAACAACTTCGCGCTGGACGGCTCGCGCGCGCCCGCGGTGCTGCTGGCGGGCGGCATCGGCATCACGCCGCTGTGGAGCATGGCGCAGCAACTGCAGCGCCAGGGCCGGCGCTGGACGCTGTACTGCTGCGCCCGCTCGGCGCAGCATGCCGCATTCGTGCAGCAGGCCCGGGCGCTGGCGCAGGCCGGCAGCGTGGGCTGCGTGCACACGCATTTCGACGCCGAGGCCGGCGGCGCGCCCATCGACATCGATGCGCTGCTGGGCCGGCATGCGCCGGACAGCCATTTCTACTGCTGCGGCCCGGCGCCGATGCTCGATGCCTTCGTGGCGGCGGCCGGGCGGCGCGGCATCGCGCAGGCGCAGCTGCATGTGGAGCGCTTCAGCGCCAGCCCCACCGGGCAGGAGCAGGCCGGGGACGAGGCGTTCGAGGTGGTGCTCAACAGCGGCGCGGTGCACCGCGTGCCGCCGCGGCAGTCGATCCTCGATGTCTTGCTGCAGGCCGGAGAAAGCCTGCCCCATTCGTGCAAGCAGGGCATCTGCGGCTCGTGCGAGACCGCGGTGCTGCAGGGCGAGCCGCTGCACCGCGATGCGCTGCTGTCGCCCGCCGAGCGCGCAAGCAACCGGACCATGATGATCTGCGTCTCGCGGGCGCGCTCGGGCCGGCTGGTTCTGGATATTTGAAAGGAGACCCCACGATGCAATGCCTAACCCGAGACTACAGCCAGCATCCGCTGTATGCGACGCTGCGCCAGTTCTGGCACCCGGTGGCCTATGCCGACGAGGTGGGCGAGAGCCCGCAGCAGGTCGTGCTGATGGACGAGAAGATCGTGCTGGCGCGCATTGCCGGCAAGCTGGTGGCGCTGTCCGACCGCTGCGCGCACCGCGGCGCGGCGCTGTCCAAGGGGGCGGTGGTGGACGGCTGCTTCGAATGCCCCTACCACGGCTGGCGCTACGACGCCGAGGGCCGCTGCGTGAAGATACCGGCGCGCAACGAACTGGTGGAGATCATGAAGCCGTCCATCCGCAGCTACCCGGTGGCGCAGGCCTGCGGCATGGTGTGGGTATGCCTGCAGGAGCAGCCCCGGTTTGCGCCGCCGCAGTTTCCCGAGTTCGACGATCCGGCCTACCGCGTCATCCGCGGGCCGGCTTACGACTGGGAGACCAGCGCGCCGCGCCGGCTGGAGAACTTCGTCGATTTCTCGCACTTCGCCTTCGTGCACGACGGCAGCATCGGCAGCCGCGAGCGGCCCGAGGTGGACACGGTCGAGCCCTGGCGCGAAGAGGGCGTGCTGCGCTTCGAGCGCGCCCCGACGCGCGAGCCCAGCGTGGGGCGCAAGCGCGAGCTGCTGGGGATCGAGGGCGATGCCTGGATCTCGGTGGCCAACTCCTACCAGGTGAGCATGCCGCACACGGTGCACCTGCGGCGCACCTTCGAGAACGGCAGGCACTATGCGCTGCTCATGGCCGCGTCGCCGCTCTCGGCGGTCAGCACGCGCAGCTTCTGGTGGATTGCGCGCGACTTCGGCGTCGAGCCCGAGCACGATGCGTTCTTCCTGGATTTCGAGCGCGTGGTGCTGGAGCAGGACCAGCCGGTGATCGAATCGCAGGAGCCCAAGCTGATTCCCATCGTGGGCGAAGAAAGCCGGCTGGAGCTGCCGGTGCGCGGCGCCGACGCGGTCACCATGGCCTATCGGCGCTGGCTGCTGGAGATGGTGCGCGAGCGCCAGCTCGCGAAGGAGGCCGCATGAAGCACAAGCCGATCTTGCTGGGATGCGCCGGCCGCGGCGTGCAGAACTCCAGCCCCGAGCGCCCGGTGTCGCTCGATGAGCTGCCGGTCGACACGCAGTTCCGCATGGTCGTGGAGTCGGGTGTGTTCGATTTCTTCGACCGCCTGCCGCTGACCGAGAAGGTGGACGACTATGTCCGCGCGGTCGAGAAGTACGGTTTTCCGGTCTGGGGCTCGGCCTGGACCTACCGCATCGGCGCCGAGCCGCTGCAGGTGCTCGAAGGCCACCTGAAGAACTGCGCGGCTACCGGCGTGCGCTTCCACAACATGATGGTGCTGACCCACCATGCGCAGGGCCATGTGGTCACCGACGGCGAGCTGGCCGAGCTCTACCTGCGCGCCTACGAGCTTGGCCACCGCTACCGCGTGGAGATCGGCTTCGAGGTCCACATCCTGATGTGGTCGGAGGATTTTCGCCGCGTCTCCCCGCTGGCGCGCCGCATCCGCGCCGAGGGCGTGCCGTTCAACTTCGTGATGGACTACAGCCACTGCATCTTCAAGATCGCCAATTCCGAGGAGCAGGAGATCTCGGGCATCCGCGAAGACGTGCAGGCCGGCCGCGTGGTGCTTGATCCGTTCGAGGACGGCAACCTGGCCGACGAATGGCTGGGCATGAACATGGTCTGGTGGCAGCAGAACCGGCCGGCGGCTCCGGCCGGCCCGCGCAACCGCTGGGCGCTGGGCGACGATGGCCGGCCGGGCCGCGGCGTGCAGTACCCCTTCGTGCGGCCGCGCCCCGGCGAGTGGTACGACGAATGGCATGCCTATCTGCTGGAGCCGACCAAGGAGGTGGTGCGCAAGACCCTGCGCCACCACCTCACGCATGCGGACAGCCCGCTGCAGCTGATGACGGTGGACTACATCAACCTGCCGGACTATGGCCTGGGGGTGCACTACAACACCTTCGAGTCCAGCGTCGCGGTGGCCCGCTTCATCCGCTCGGCCCATGCGCAGATCTGCGCCGAACTCGAGCAGGAGGCCGCCGGGACCAAGCCCTGACGTTGGCCGCCCCCCAGCGCGCATGACCCTATGACAAGCCAGGTCCGCGGCGGCGGGCCGGCGCATGAAGGAGACACGATGAATACCGAAGAATATCCCCCGGCGGGGGGGGGGGGGGGGGGGGGGGGGGGGGGGG
>NZ_JBMDII010000023.1:0-95243 GCF_057808605.1 Comamonas sp. FG99 | reverse complement strand
CCCCCCCCCCCCCCCCGTCCGCGCAGGCTCGGCCGCAGGCGGTGGCCGAGGCGCCCTGGATGGACTACCTGCCCAGCCGCTGGGATGTGGAGCTGGGCCAGCTGCGCTACCAGTCACTGGACCTGGCCCAGCTGCAGCTGCGCGGCAGCCGCAGCGGCAGGCGCTGGATGAGCCAGCTCAGCTCCAGCCTGGCCGATGGCACGCTGGAATACCAGCACGAGGCCGGCGGCCCGGGCAAGATCATTGCGCGGCTGACGCAATTGCGCATCCAGGCGGACGAGGCCGATGCGCCCGACGCCGAAGCGCCGCGCGAGCCCGGCCGCGAGCCGCAGCGGCTGCCGGCGCTCGACGTGGTGGTCGACGACCTGCGCTGGCATGGGCATGCGGCCGGCCGGCTGGCGCTGCAGGCCGTCAACCAGGGCAGCGCGGCGCGGCCCTGGTGGCATCTGACCAGCTTCAACATCCAGAACGACGATGCCAGCCTGCAGGCCAGCGGCGACTGGGGCCGTCCTGCCGCAGCGGCCGGCCCGGTGCAGGGTGATGGGCCGCGGCGCACCCAGCTGGAGATGCGCCTTGCGCTGCGCGACAGCGGCGCGCTGCTGGCGCGGCTGGGCATGCCCGGCGTGGTGCGCCAGGGCAAGGGCCAGCTCACCGGCACGCTGGGCTGGATGGGCAGCCCGTTCAACCCCGACTACCGCAGCATGGACGGCCACCTGAACATGGACATGGGCCAGGGCCAGTTCCTGAAGGCCGAGCCGGGCCTGGCCAAGCTACTCGGCGTGCTGAGCCTGCAGTCGCTGCCGCGCCGGCTGACGCTGGACTTCAAGGACGTGTTCAGCTCCGGCTTCGCATTCGACTTCGTGCGCGGCGACGTGCAGATCGCTGCCGGCGTGGCCGCCACCAACAATTTGCAGATGAAGGGCGTGAGCGCCGCGGTGCTGCTGGAGGGCAAGGCCTTCCTGCAAAACGAGACCCAGCAGCTGCATGTGGTGGTGATCCCCGAGATCAATGCGATGACGGCCTCGCTGGTGGCCACCGCCATCAACCCGGTGATCGGCCTGGGCAGCTTCCTGGCGCAGGCCTTCCTGCGCGGGCCGCTGATGCAGGCCGCCACACAGGAGTTTTCCATCACCGGCTCCTGGAGCAACCCCGAGGTCGAGCGCCTGGCGCGCGGCAGCAGGAAAACCGTGGAGCGGGCCGCCGATAATCAGGTGCTCGAACCAGCATCAGCATCCCCGGGGAGCACACCATGAAAGCAGCCGCCATCCAGATGGTCTCGGCCACCAGCTGGCCGCACAACCGCGACCAGGCCCTGGGCCTGCTGCAAGAGGCGGCCGATGCCGGCGCCGAGCTGGCGGTGCTGCCCGAGTATTTCTGCGCCATGGGGCGGCGCGACACCGACAAGCTGGCGCTGGCCGAGCAGCCGGGCCGCGGGCCGGTGCAGGATTTCCTGGCCGGGGCCGCGCAGCGCCTGGGCCTGTGGCTGGTCGGCGGCACCTTGCCGATGGCCGGCCCCGATGCCCAGCATGTCTACAACAGCAACTGCGTCTACGGCCCCGGCGGGCAATGCGTGGCGCGCTACGACAAGATCCATCTGTTCCGCTATGCGAACGAGCGCGAGGCCTATGACGAAAGCCGGGTGATCGCGGCCGGGCGCGAGCCGGTGCAGTTCGAGCTGGCCAGCCGTGACGGGCAGCGCTGGCGCGTTGGCCTGTCGGTGTGCTACGACCTGCGCTTTCCCGAGCTGTACCGCCGGCACGCCGCGGCCGGCGCGCATTTGCTGCTGGTGCCCAGCGCTTTCACCTACACCACCGGCCAGGCGCACTGGGAGCTGCTGCTGCGCGCGCGCGCCGTCGAGAACCTGGCCTTCGTGCTGGCCGCGGCGCAGGGCGGCGAGCATGAGAATGGCCGCCGCACCTGGGGCCACAGCATGGCGGTGCACCCCTGGGGCCAGGTGCTGGCGCAGCAGGCGCAAGGCCCAGGCGTGGTGCTGGCGGAGCTCGATTTCGCGGCCCTGGCGCAGGCGCGCGAACAATTGCCGGCCCTGCAGCACCGCGTATGCTGAAGGCGCTGGAGGGAGTGGCGGCCTGGGGCGCGCGCCACTGGCACCAGGCCTGGCGCCGCTGGTCGCTGTGGCTGGCGCTGGTGGTGCTGGTGCTGGGCACGCTGGTCACCCAGGTCTGGCTCACCGGGCGCTACGAGGTCTCGCAGGTGCAGCAGCGGCTGGACCGCGACGTGGCCGATGCGGTGGCCGACATCCGTGAGGCCTTTGCCCGCAACGCGGTGCAGCTGCACGCGCTGTACCGGCCCGATGGCGACGTGATGGCCTGGGGCGTGGATGCGGCCGACATGCTGCGCAGCCACCGCGAGCTGGCGCACCTCGAATGGCGCACCCCGCGCCAGCGCATCGTGGCGATGGAGGAGACGCCGTACCTGAACCTGCAGTGGCAGACGGTGGACCGCACCGACCCCAACTCCGACAGCAACACCGCCTGCGTGCGCGCACAGCGCTCGGGCGCGCCCTCGTACTCGGGCAGCTATTTCCTCTCGCTGGGCAACGGCACCGGCGCCGAGCTGCTGGAGCTGTGCGTGCCGGTGGCCAGCAACGGCCAGCTGCACGGTTTCGTCGTGGCCACCTATGTGCTGCAGAACGTGCTCACCGACCTGGTCAGCGACAACCTGCGCCGCAACCACGAGATCTCGTTCACCGAGCCCGACGGCACGCGGCTGGCCAGCCTCAGCACCACGCGGCGCGGCACCCGCGTGTTCACCTCGCAGCAGCTGGTGGACCTGCCCGGCACCACGCTGGTGCTGCGCGTGGACAGCTGGCATGCGGCCCCCAACCTGTTTCCCAATGTGCTCACCGCGCTGGTGGCGGTGATGTCGATCGCGCTGGTCACCGTGCTGGTGGTGCTGGTGCGCGACAACCGCCGCCGCCTCAAGGCCGAGCGCGACCTGGGCGATGCGCTGGCCTTTCGCAAGGCCATGGAGGACTCGCTGGTCACCGGGCTGCGCGCGCGCGACCTGCGCGGCCAGACCACCTATGTGAACCCCGCGTTCTGCGACATGGTGGGACTGTCGGCCGAGGAGATTCTGGAGCAGCACATCCCTGCGCGCTACTGGCCGCCCGAGCAGGTGAACGAGTACCTGCAGCGCCACCGCACGCGCTACACCGACCTGGAGCCGCCGCGCGAGCGCTACGAATCGGTATTCATGCGCCAGGACGGCACGCGCTTTCCGGTGCTGATCTTCGAGGCGCCGCTGATCACCGCCACCGGCCAGCACACCGGCTGGATGAGCGCGGTGGTGGACATCAGCGAGCAGCGCCGCGTCGAGGAGCTCTCGCGCGCCCAGCAGGAGCGGCTGCAGGCCTCGGCCCGCCTGGCCATGGTGGGCGAGATGGCCTCGCTGCTCAGCCACGAGCTGAACCAGCCGCTGGCGGTGATCGCCAGCTACGCCACCGGCACGCTCAACCTGCTGCCGGCCGGCGCCGACGAACAGGCCCTGGTGCACAACCTGCCCGACGTGCGCATGGCCATCGAGCGCATCGCCCAGCAGGCCGAGCGCGCGGGCAAGGTCATCAAGAGCGTGCACGATTTCGTGCGCCGGCGCGGCCAGTCGCGCGAGTCGGTGCCGCCGCAGCAGTTGATCGATGCGATACTGCCGCTGGTGCGGCTGCAGGCGCAGAAGCTGCACGTCGACGTGGTGGTCGATGTCGCCGCCGATGTGCCGCCGGTGTACTGCGACCGCACCATGGTCGAGCAGGTGCTGCTGAACCTGAGCCGCAACGGCATGCAGGCGATGGACGTGCCCGACTGCAGCGAGCGCCGGCTGCGGCTGGCGGTGCGCCGCGCATCCAGCGCGGCGAGCAAGGCCTGGGTGGAGTTCGTGGTGCAAGACAGCGGCGAGGGTATTCCGGCCGACGTGGAAAAACGCCTGTTCACCCCCTTCTTCACCACCAAGGAGGAGGGCATGGGCCTGGGTTTGAGCCTGTGCCGCACCGTGGTGGAGCAGCACGGCGGGTACCTCAGTTACCGCAGCAACGAGCCGCGCGGCACCGTGTTCAGCTTTACCATGCCTGCCTGGCGCAATGATTCTGGAGAGTGATGTCCCTTTTGAACGCAACCGTATATATCGTGGACGACGACGCCGGCGTGCGCGAGGCGCTGGCCTGGCTGCTGCGCTCTCGGCGGCTGCTGAGCGAGAGCTTCGATTCGGCCGAGGCCTTCGAGGCGATGCTGGCCGCGCGCTGCAGTCCGCAGCGCGATCCGGCCTGCGTGCTGCTCGACGTGCGCATGCCCGGCATGAGCGGGCTGGCGCTGTTCGAGCGCATGGCCGGGCGCGGCGACATCGCCGGCCTGCCGGTGATCTTCCTGACCGGCCATGCCGACGTGCCGACCGCGGTGGCCACCGTCAAGCGCGGTGCCTTCGACTTCTGCGAAAAACCGTTTTCCGACAATGCCCTGGTCGACCGGGTGGAACAGGCGCTGGCCGCGTCGGCGGCCTTTCTGGCCGGCATGCGCGAGCAGGCGCAGGTGCGCTCGCGCGTGGACGAGCTGACCGAGCGCGAGCAGGCGGTGATGCGCCTGGTGATCGATGGCCTGCCCAACAAGCTCATCGCCGACCAGCTGGCGATCAGCGTGCGCACGGTCGAGGTGCACCGCGCGCGCGTGTTCGACAAGATGCAGGTCAAGTCCGCGGTGGAGCTGGCCAACCTGCTGCGCGATATCCAGTATGGCGTTGAGCGTTGAGCGTTTTGCGGATTACACGCTCAACGCAAAACGCTCAACCTTCTCAAGAGGGCTTGACCTCGCCCACGAAGATTTCCACGCGGCGGTTGCGGGCACGGCCCTCGGCCGTGTCGTTGGTGGCGATGGGCTGGCGCGAACCCATGCCCTCGACCTGCACGCGCGCGCCGCTCACGCCACGCGCCGTCAGGTAGTTGCGCGTGCTCTCGGCGCGCTGCAGCGACAGCGGGTTGTTGATCGCGTCGCTGCCGGTGCTGTCGGTGTGGCCGATGATGCGCACCTGCGCATTCGGGTTGTTGCGCAGGCCTTCGGCGAAGCGGTCCAGGATGGGCGCGAAATTGCCCTGGATGTCGGCACGGTTGGTCTGGAACGAGATGTCGCTCGGGATGTCGAGCTTGAGCTGGTTGTCGGCAGTCTGCGTCACCACCACGCCGGTGCCGGCGGTGGCCTGCTGCATTTCCTGCTTCTGCTTTTCCATGTGCTGCGACCAGATGTAGCTGCCCAGCGCGCCCACGCCGGCGCCGATCACCGCGCCGGTGCCGGCATGGCCGCCGGCGATGGCGCCCACGGCCGCGCCGCCCAGCGCACCCACACCCGCGCCGGTGGCGGTGCGGCGCTGCGTGTCGGACATGTTGGCGCAGCCGCTCAGCACGGCGATGCTGGCTACGGTGCAGATCAGGATTTTCTTGCTCATGACTCACTCCTCTTGAAAAGCAATAACGGAATCGACCGAATCGGTCCGTACGGCTTTGGATTGTGAACAGCGGCCACGGCGAATGCCAGCGCTAATGCTTAATAATGGTAAAAAACGCCGAACAAGCGGCCCAGTCCTACGCGCTGGTAGGCCTATTCATTCGGCGGCTCGTCTTCTTTGCGTACGATTTCACCTTTTTTCCGCCCGGCAAACATGGTCCACCAGACGATAGCCACCAGTATGGCCAAGGCCAGCAGCGCTTCCAAAAGAATCAAAACCATGGTCTCTCTACGCAATGCGGGGATGGCGCTGATTGTAGGCATCCTCTCGGCCTGCTCCAGCACGCATGTGCCGCTGCCGCCGCCGTCCGGGCCGCTGCCGCCGGTCTCGGGCAGCATCGAGGTGGTGCCGCCCGATGCGAACGAGCCGCTGCCGCCGCCCATCCAGCAGCTCAAGAGCCGCTGGATTGCAGTGCACTGGTCGTCCGTGCCGGGCGTGGACGGCGATGCGCTGCACGAGGCCTGGAACGCCTGGATCAAGAGCTGCGGCCGCCCGGTGGCGCCGTTCGCCGCGCTGTGCTCGGAGGTGCGGCGCATGAGCCTGGCCACCGACCAGGAGCAGAAGGCCTGGCTGATGGCGCGCTTCCAGCCCTACCGCATCGAGTCGCTGGACGGCAACCCCGACGGCATGCTGACCAGCTATTTCGAGCCCATGCTGGACGGCAGCCGCCTGCCGGGCAACGGTTTTGCCATCCCGATCTACCGCGCGCCGGCCAGCCTGGGCAGCAGGAAGCCCTGGTTCACGCGCCAGCAGATCGAGACGCTGCCGCAGGTGCAGGCCGAGCTGCAGGACAAGGTGATCGCCTGGGTCAACGACCCGGTGGACGCGATGATCCTGCACATCCAGGGTTCGGGCCGCATCCGCATCACCGAGCCCGACGGCTCGCAGCGCCTGATCCGCGTGGCCTATGCCGCCACCAATGACCAGCCTTACCGCAGCATCGGCAAGTGGCTGCTCGACCAGGGCCTGATCCGCGATGCCACCTGGCCCGGCATCAAGGCCTGGATCGCGCAGAACCCGGGCCGCATCAACGAGCTGATGTGGAGCAACCCGCGCTACGTGTTCTTCCGCGAGGAGCCGCTGGTGGGCATGGACGCCGAGTTCGGCCCCAACGGCGCGCAGGGCGTGCCGCTCACGCCCGGCCGCTCCATCGCGGTCGACCGCCAGAGCATTCCCTACGGCACGCCGGTGTGGCTGGCCTCGCCCGGCCCGACCGCGCAGCTCAGCCGCCTGGTGCTGGCGCAGGACACGGGCAGCGCCATCGTCGGCGCGGTGCGCGCCGACTACTTCGCCGGCTGGGGCCACGAGGCCGGCGATTTCGCCGGGCGCGTGAAGCAGCCGCTGCGGCTGTGGGCCTTGTGGCCGCGCAAGACAGCGCTGCGCTGAAGCCCCCTCGGGCCGGATCTCAGGCCGACTTTCTGGCCGGCTCCGGTAGGCAGCTGGCCGGCATCTCTTGCTGCAGGTGGCGGCTGGCATAGGCCGTGCCCCAGTCGCGCATGGCGATCAGCACCGGCTGCAGCGAGCGGCCCAGCTCGGTCAGCGCGTAGTCCACGCGCGGCGGCACCTCGGCATGGACGGTGCGCTGCACGATGCCGGCCTCTTCGAGCTCGCGCAGCTGCAGCGTCAGCATGCGCTGGGTGATGCCGCCTATGGTGCGGCTCAGCTCGCTGAAGCGCTTCTTGCCGTGCAGCAGGTGGAACAGGATGATGGGCTTCCAGGTGCCGCCCATCACCGACAGCGTCACCTCCACCGCGCAGCCGCTCTTGCTGTTCAGACGTTTCATAGGCCTGGACTCTAATTCAATCCCCGTGCGAGCCCAATACTTACATTTTTAATACTAGGCCACAAATATGTTGGTTCTGGCACAGATCACCCTTTGAATGCACCATGCACGGCATCCGTTTTTCTTCAAGCAAGGAGTCGCCATGAAAGCCATTCAACTGCAGCAACCCGGTGGCCTGGACCACCTGCGCCTGGCCGATCTGCCCGCGCCCGGCGCGCCCCGCGCCGGTGAGATCCAGGTGCGCATCCATGCCAGCTCGCTCAACTACCACGACCTGGGCGTGGTGCTGGGCCGCGCCGGCGCGGCCGACGGCCGCATCCCCATGGCCGACGGCGCCGGCGTGGTCACCGCGGTGGGCGAGGGCGTGGCGGAGTTCGCCGTGGGCGATGCGGTGGTGTCCTGCTTCTTTCCGCAATGGCAGTCGGGCGGCAAGGTGCCTTTCGATTTCAAGCTCGTGCCCGGCGATGGCGTGGACGGTTTCGCCCGCGAGCGGGTCAACCTGCCGGCCACGGCTTTCACCCATGCGCCCCGGGGCTACAGCCACGAAGAGGCCGCCACGCTGACCACCGCGGGCCTCACCGCCTGGCGCGCGCTGGTGGTGGATGCCCGGATCCAGCCGGGCGACACGGTGCTGGTGCTGGGCACCGGCGGCGTCTCGATCTTCGCGCTGCAGATGGCCAGGAGCATGGGCGCGCGCGTCATCGCCACCACCTCCAGCGGCGCGAAGGCCGAGCAGCTGCGGGCGCTGGGCGCCGATGTGGTGATCAACTACCGCGACACCCCCGAATGGGGCGAAGCGGTGCTGGCCGCCACCGGCGGGGGCGGCGCCGACATCGTGGTCGAGGTTGGCGGCCCCGGCACCTTGCCCCAGTCCATCCGCGCCTGCGCGCCGGGCGGCCATATTGCGCTGATCGGCGTGCTCACCGGCTTTGCCGGCGATGTGCCGACGGTGGAGCTGATGCGCAAGCAGCAGACGCTCAAGGGCCTGATCGTCGGCAGCCGCGAACAGCAGCAGGAGATGGTGCGCGCGCTGGAGCAGTTCGCCTGGCGCCCGGTGATCGACAGCAGCTACCCGCTGGAGCAGATCGGCGCCGCCTTTGCGCACCAGCAGGCAGCCCGGCACTTCGGCAAGATCTGCCTGAGCTATTGATAAAAAAGAGAGCTGCAAGCGCTTTATATATATTGATTTCAATGTGTTTTGTATTTGAAATTCAATATTGGCAAGCGCGTGCAGCTATTGTTTTATGAGGCAGGCCGCTACTGCAAGTGCTTGAGCGGCAGCGCGCCGCTGGCCTTGACTTCGCCCAGCGAGAAGCTGGTGTGCACATCCTTCACGTTCGGCAGGTGCAGCAGCACATTGCGCACGAAGAGCGAGAAGCTGTCGAGGTCGGGCGCCACCACCTGCAGCTCGAAGGTGCCGGTGCCACTGATGTAGTGGCAGGAGGTGACCTCGGGCAGCTGGCGGATCGCGTCCTCCATCTTCTGCGTGATGCCGGCGGTGTTCTGCGCCGCATCCAGGCGCACGAAGGCCAGCACGCCCAGGCCGATCTTGTGGCGGTCGATCTCCGCGTGGTAGCCCTTGATGAAGCCCGACTGCTCCAGCGCCCGCACGCGCCGCCAGCATGGCGCGGCCGACAGGCCCACGCGCTGGGCCAGCTCGGCATTGGTCAAACGCGCGTCCTGCTGCAAGGCTTCGAGGATGGCGAGGTCGTATTTGTCAAGACTGTTCATTTTTAGGGTTTATGTAGCAAGATTCTTTCAAATACTAGCGGAAACACGGCAATAAAAAGAATACTTTATTCCATTGCCCCGGCATACACTGCAAAATCAGAACCTGGCGCCCGGAGTGGAACATGCCCCGGGCCCGGGTATCCAACAGCAAGAAGCGGCCGGCGATCCTGGCCGCCATCCTCCCCACGATGGAGACTGCACGATGAATGCCTCACTGCCCGCCCACATCCGCAAGGCGCTGGAGACCGTCAGCCTGGATGACAAATATGCACTGGACCATGGCCGTGCCTTCATGAGCGGCGTGCAGGCCCTGGTGCGCCTGCCCATGCTGCAGCGCCAGCGCGATGCGCTGCAGGGCCTGAACACGGCGGGTTTCATCAGCGGCTACCGCGGCTCGCCGCTGGGCGGCTACGACCAGGCGCTGTGGGCCGCCAAGAAGTACCTGAAGGAAAACCACATCGAGTTCCAGCCCGGCGTCAACGAAGAGCTGGGCGCCACCGCGGTATGGGGCTCGCAGCAGCTCGACCTGTACCCGGAGCGCAAGAAGTTCGACGGCGTGTTCGGCATCTGGTATGGCAAGGGCCCGGGCGTGGACCGCAGCGTGGACGTGTTCAAGCACGCCAACATGGCGGGCACGGCCAGGCACGGCGGCGTGATCGCGCTGGCGGGCGACGACCACATCAGCAAAAGTTCCACCGCGGCGCACCAGAGCGACCACATCTTCAAGGCCGTGGGCTCGCCGGTGTTCTTTCCGTCCAGCGTGCAGGACATCCTGGACATGGGCCTGCACGCCTTCGCGCTGAGCCGCTTCGCCGGCGTGTGGTCGGGCATGAAGACCATCCAGGAGATCGTCGAATCCTCGGCCAGCATCTCGGTCGATCCCGACCGGGTGAACATCGTCATCCCCGAGGATTTCGAGATGCCGCCCGGCGGCCTGCACATCCGCTGGCCCGATCCGCCGCTGGAGCAGGAAGCGCGGTTGATGGACTACAAGTGGTATGCCGCGCTGGCCTACGTGCGCGCCAACAAGCTCAACCACAACGTGATCGCCACGCCGCATGACCGCTTCGGCATCATCGCCAGCGGCAAGGCCTTCAACGACACGCGCCAGGCGCTGGCCGACCTGGGCCTGTCGGACGATATCTGCCGCCAGCTCGGCATCCGCCTGCACAAGGTCAACGTGGTGTGGCCGCTGGAGGCCTCCATCACCCGCGACTTCGCGATGGGCCTGCAGGAGATCCTGGTGGTCGAGGAAAAGCGCCAGGTGATCGAATACCAGCTCAAGGAAGAGCTGTACAACTGGCGCTCGGACGTGCGCCCCAACGTGCTGGGCAAGTTCGACGAGCAGGAGGGCGACAACTCCGGCGGCGAATGGTCCATGCCCAACCCCAGCAAGAACTGGCTGCTGCGCCCGAAGGCCGACCTGACGCCGGCCATCATCGCCCGCGCCATCGCCAAGCGGCTGAAGAAGCTGGGCGTGCCCGGCGACATCGTGGCGCGCATGGACGAGCGCCTGGCGGTGCTCGATGCGCGCGAGCGCGGCATCGCCGAGCTCAAGTCCGATTCCGGCGACCGCGTGCCGTGGTTTTGCAGCGGCTGCCCGCACAACACCAGCACCCGCGTGCCCGAGGGCAGCCGCGCGGTGGCCGGCATCGGCTGCCATTACATGGTCAACTGGATGCCCGAGCGCCGCACCTCCACCTTCACCCAGATGGGCGGCGAGGGCGCGACCTGGGTGGGCCAGGCGCCGTTCACCAAGGACGAGCACATCTTCGCCAACCTGGGCGACGGCACCTACTTCCACAGCGGCCTGCTGGCGATACGCCAGAGCATCGCGGCCGGCGTGAACATCACCTACAAGCTGCTGTACAACGACGCGGTGGCCATGACCGGCGGCCAGCGCGTGGGCGAGCGGCCCGAGGGCCACTCGGTGCTGCAGATCATGAACAGCCTCAAGTCCGAGGGCGTGGCCAAGCTGGTGATCGTGACCGACGAGCCGCAGAAATACGCCGGCGTGCCGCTGGCCGAGGGCGTGACCGTGCACCACCGCGACGAGCTCGACCGCATCCAGCGCGAGTTCCGCGAGCTCAAGGGCACCACGGCCATCATCTACGACCAGACCTGCGCCACCGAAAAACGCCGCCGCCGCAAGCGCGGCACCCTGGCCACGCCGGACAAGACGGTCCTCATCAACGAGGCGGTGTGCGAGGGCTGCGGCGACTGCTCCAGCCAATCCAACTGCCTGTCGGTCGAGCCGCTGGAGACCGAGTTCGGCCGCAAGCGGCGCATCAACCAGAGCACCTGCAACAAGGACTACTCCTGCCTGAACGGCTTTTGCCCGAGCTTCGTCACCATCGAGGGCGGCAAGCTGAAGAAGGCCAGGCAGGAAAAGAAGGGCGACCTCGCCAGCATGCCCGCGCTGCCCGAGCCGGTGCTGCCGGCGGCCGAGCAGGCCTGGGGCATCGTGGTGGCCGGCGTGGGCGGCACCGGCGTGATCACCATCGGCTCGCTGCTGGGCATGGCCGCGCACCTCGAAGGCAAGGGCGTGGTCACCCAGGATGCGGCCGGCCTGGCGCAAAAGGGCGGCTCCACCTGGAGCCATGTGCAGATCGCCAACACCCCCGAGGCCATCTACACCACCAAGGTCGATACCGCCAAGGCCAACCTTATCATCGGCTGCGACCCCATCGTGGCCGCCACCAAGACCACGCTGGCCGCGATGCAGCAGGGCCGCACTTTCGTGGCGCTGAACACGCACAACACGCCGACCGCCGCGTTCGTGACCAACCCCGACTGGCAATTCCCCGAGGCCAGCTGCGAGGCCGCCATCATCGCCGCGGTGGGCCAGGGCGGCGTGGGCATGTTCGACGCCGAGCGCATCGCCACGCAGGCGCTGGGCGACAGCATCTACACCAACCCGCTGATCCTCGGCTACGCCTGGCAAAAGGGCATGATCCCGCTGAGCCATGCGGCGCTGATGCGCGCGATGGAGCTCAACGGCGTGCAGGTGGACAACAACCAGGCCGCGTTCGAATGGGGCCGCCACTGCGCCCACGACATGGCCCATGTGCAGTCGCTGTTCCAGGCCGCGCAGGTGATCCAGCTGGTCAAGAAGCCTTCGCTGGCCGAGCTGGTGGGCAAGCGCGTCGCCTTCCTCACCGACTACCAGGACGCGGCCTATGCCGCCGAATACCAAGCCTTTGTCGAGCAGGTGCAGGCCGCGGAAGCCAAGCTTGGCAACAGCACCCGGCTGTCGCAGGCGGTGGCGCGCTACCTGTTCAAGCTCATGGCCTACAAGGATGAGTACGAGGTGGCCCGGCTGCATACGCAAAAGGAATTCACCGACCGGATCGCGTCGATGTTCGAAGGCGACTACCGCATCGTCCACCACCTGGCGCCGCCGCTGACCGCGAAGAAGAACGACAAGGGCGAGCTGATCAAGCAGGCCTACGGTCCCTGGATGCGCAAGGCCTTCGGCTTCATGGCCGGCCTCAAGGGCCTGCGCGGCGGCGTGTTCGACCTCTTCGGCCGCACCGAGGAGCGCAGGATGGAGCGCGCGCTGATCGCCGAATACCGCAGCTGCATCGAAGAGCTGCTGGCCCGGCTGGAGGCCGGCAATCTGGCGCTGGCGGTGGAGATCGCCTCGATCCCCGAGGACATCCGCGGCTTTGGCCATGTGAAGGAGCGCCACCTGCAGGCCGCCCGCGCCAAATGGGCGCGGCTGATGGCGCAATGGCGCCAGGGCGGCGCGGCGCAGCAGCCCGCGGCAAGCCGCCTCGCAGCCACGGTATAGCCGGAGCAATGGCCGGCGCAATCGCCGGCTCCAGGCCGCCAGCCATTGCGCTGGCGGCTTTGTTGTTGTTGGTAGTGCTTTGAAAACAGGGCAAAAACCGGCGCCGGCATGGGTTTTGCCTCCGGCCGGCCCGCATGTGAGGCCCTACAATGCACTCCTTTGGCGGCCCGGCGTGGCCGCCATGTACATCCATTCCCTTGTTGGAGTCTCTCTTGTTCATTTCCTCTGCATTTGCACAGACCGCCCCCGCCGCCGCTGCCAGTGGCGGGATGATGTCCTCGCTCACCAGCATGCTGCCGCTGGTGCTGATGTTCGTGGTGCTGTACTTCCTGATGATCCGTCCGCAGATGAAGCGCCAAAAGGAACACCGCGCCATGATCGAGGCCCTGGCCAAGGGCGACGAAGTGGCGACTGCCGGCGGCCTGATCGGCCGCGTGACTGGCATGGCCGAGCAGTTCCTGCAGGTGGAAGTGGCCAGCGGCGTGGTGGTGCAGGTCCAGCGCAGCGCCGTCACCCAGGTGCTGCCCAAGGGCACGATGAAGTAATTGGGATGGACAAGGGGCGTGGCCATGCGGGCACGCCCTTTTTTGCGTAAGGCTACAGCGCGATCATGAACCGTTATCCGGTCTGGAAGTACGCGATCATCGTGATCGCGCTTCTGGTGGGGATTATCTATACCCTGCCGAACTTTTTTGGAGAGGCGCCTGCGGTGCAGGTCGCCTCGGTCAAGTCCACCGTGGTGGTGGACACCGCGCTCGAAAAGCGCGTGGAAGGCGTGCTCAAGGATGCGGGCGTGCAGCAGACCGGCATGGTGCTTGAGAATGGCTCGATCCGCCTGCGCTTCGAGACCGAGGACGAGCAGCTCAAGGCCAAGGGCGTGCTGGAGAAGGCGCTCATCCCCGATGCCGCCGACCCCTCGTACATCGTGGCGCTGAACCTGATCTCGCGCTCGCCGGCCTGGCTGACCGCGCTGCACGCCAAGCCCATGTACCTGGGCCTGGACCTGCGCGGCGGCGTGCACTTCACCATGCAGGTGGACATGCAGGCGGCCATCACCAAGCGCATCGACACGCTGGTCAGCGACCTGCGCCTGGCGCTGCGCGACAAGAAGATCCGCCATGGCGGCGTGAACCGCGAAGGCCAGTCGCTCGAAGTGCGCGTGCAGGACGAAGCCACCGCCACCGCGGTGCGCAACCTGATCACCGACACCATGCCCGACCTGCAGTCCAGCGTGGACAGCGCCGGCACGATCTACACCGTGCATGCCTCCATCAAGCCCGAGTCGCTGCGCAAGGTGCAGGAGCAGGCGCTCAAGCAGAACATCACCACCTTGCACAACCGCATCAACGAGCTCGGCGTGGCCGAGCCGGTGATCCAGCAGCAGGGGCTGGACCGCATCGTGGTGCAGTTGCCGGGCGTGCAGGACCCGGCGCAGGCCAAGGACATCCTGGGCCGCACCGCGACGCTGGAAGTGCGCATGGTGGACGAAAGCGCCGAGGCGCGCTCCGCCGAGCTGGGCTCGGGCGCGGTGCCCTTCGGCTCCGAGAAGTACAACGACACCAACGGCCAGCCCCTGATCGTCAAGAAGCAGGTGGTGCTGACCGGCGAGAACCTCAACGACGCCCAGCCCGGCTTCGACAGCCAGACCCAGGAGCCGACGGTGAACCTGACGCTGGATGGCAAGGGCGCGCTGATCTTCAAGGACGTGACCCGCGAGAACATCGGCAAGCGCATGGCCATCCTGCTGTTCGAGAAGGGCAAGGGCCAGGTGGTGACGGCGCCGGTGATCCGCTCCGAGATCGGTGGCGGCCGCGTGCAGATCTCGGGCCGCATGAGCACCAAGGAAGCCAGCGACACCGCGCTGCTGCTGCGCGCCGGCTCGCTGGCCGCGCCGATGGAGATCATCGAGGAATACACCATCGGCCCCAGCATGGGCAAGGAAAACGTCGAGGCCGGCATCCACAGCGTGGTCGGCGGCCTGATCGCGGTGGCGGCCTTCATGTGCCTGTACTACATGATCTTCGGCGTGATCTCGACCATCGCGCTGATCGTGAACCTGCTGCTGCTGCTGGCCATCCTGTCGATGCTGCAGGCCACGCTCACGCTGCCGGGCATCGCCGCCATGGCGCTGGCGCTGGGTGTGGCGATCGACTCGAACGTGCTGATCAACGAGCGCGTGCGCGAGGAGCTGCGCGCTGGCGCTTCGCCGCAGGCAGCCATCCATGCCGGCTACGAACATGCCTGGCACACCATTCTCGACTCCAACGTCACCACGCTGATCGTCGGCCTGGCGCTGCTGGCATTTGGCTCCGGTCCGGTGCGCGGCTTTGCCGTGGTGCACTGCATCGGCATCCTGACCAGCATGTTCTCGGCCGTGTTCTTCTCGCGCGGCCTGGTCAACCTGTGGTACGGCCGGCGCAAGAAGCTCAAGAGCGTGTCCATCGGCCAGGTCTGGAAGCCCGAGGGCGACGAGCACCGCTCGGTGGCAGCGGTCAAGAAGTAAAGAAGGGAGCCGCACCATGGAATTTTTCCGAATCAAGCGGGATATCCCGTTCATGAAGCATGCGTTGATCTTCAACGCCATCTCCTTCATCACCTTCGCGCTGGCCGTGTTCTTCCTGGTCACCCGCGGCCTGCACCTGTCGGTGGAATTCACCGGCGGCACCGTGATGCAGGTGGCCTACCAGCAGCCGGCCGACGTGGGCAAGATCCGCACGCAGGTCGCCAGCCTGGGCTACCAGGACGTGCTGGTGCAGAACGTGGGCAGCGCCGACCGGGTGATGATCCGCCTGCCCTCCGAAAAGGGCGTGACCTCGTCGCAGCAAAGCGAGAAAGTCATGGGCGCGCTGAAGGCGGCCGACCCCGCGGTCACGCTGCAGCGCAGCGAATTCGTCGGCCCCTCGGTGGGCGACGAGCTGGTGCACGGCGGCCTGATGGCGCTGGGCATGGTGGTGCTGGGCATCGCGGTGTACCTGGCGATCCGCTTCGAATGGAAGTTCGGCGTGGCGGCCATCATCGCGAACCTGCACGACGTGGTGATCATCCTTGGCTTCTTCGCCTTCTTCCAGTGGGAGTTCTCGCTGTCGGTGCTGGCGGCCATCCTGGCGGTGCTGGGCTACTCGGTGAACGAGTCGGTGGTGATCTTCGACCGGATCCGCGAGGCCTTCCGCAAGTTCCGCAAGCTCTCCACCTCGGAGGTGATCGACCACGCCATCACCTCGACCATGAGCCGCACCATCATCACCCACGCCTCGACCGAGGCGATGGTGCTGTCGATGTTCTTCTTCGGCGGCCCCAGCCTGCACTATTTCGCACTGGCGCTGACCATCGGCATCCTGTTCGGCATCTACTCCTCGGTCTTCGTGGCCGCCGCCATCGCAATGTGGCTGGGCGTCAAGCGCGAGGACCTGGTCAAGTCCGTCAAGAAGGACCTGGACCCGAACGATCCCAACGCGGGGGCGACGGTCTGAGAACGTAAACACGTTCTGAGCGCTCCGGGCCGCTGCCGTTGCTGCGGCGGCCCTTGAAAATCAAGCCTGCCCCAGGCGCTGGAACCAGCCACCGGGCATGCGCGCCACCAGGCCCTGCAATTCCAGCTCCAGCAGCTGCGCCTGCAGGTGTGCCGTGTCCAGGCCGGTGCGCGCGCCCAGCTCGTCCAGATGCACCGCCTCGTAGCCCATTTGCGCCAGCAGCTCGCCGGCGGGCTGCGGCGGCGCCGATGTCGGCGTGGCGGGTGGCGCTGGCCGCGGCGGGCTGGCGGGCGCGGCCAGCTCTTCGAGGATGTCGTCCACCCGCTCCACCAGCTTTGCGCCCTGGCGGATCAGCGCATGGCAGCCGCGCGACTGCGGCGCATGGATGGAGCCGGGCACGGCGAACACCTCGCGCCCCTGCTCACTGGCCAGGCGCGCGGTGACCAGCGAGCCCGACTCGGTGGCGGCCTCGATCACCAGGGTGCCCTGCGCCAGCCCGGAGATGATGCGGTTGCGGCGCGGAAAATTGGCGCCCAGCGGCAGCGTGCCCAGCGGGTATTCGCTGACGATCAACCCCTCGGCCGCGACGCGCTGGGCCAGCGCATGGTTGGCGCGCGGGTAGACGCGGTCCAGCCCGGTGCCGACCACGGCAATGGTGCAGGGAGCCTGGGCGCCGGCATGTTCGAGCGCGCCCTCGTGCGCGGCCGCGTCTATGCCCAGCGCCAGGCCCGAGATGATGCCAAAGCCCCGCGCGGCCAGCTCGCGCGCGAAGGCCTGGGCGTTCTGCCGGCCCTGCGGCGTGGGGTTGCGGCTGCCGACAATGGCCAGGGCCGGCGCGGGCCAGGCGCGCAGGCGCGGGGCCGCGCCCGCGCCGCTGAAGCAGCGCTCGGCGCCCAGCAGGTAGAGCAGCACCGGCGGGTCGGCGGTCTCCAGCAGCAGCGCCGGGTAGTCTGGATCGCCCAGCGTCACGATGTGGCGGCGCAAGCCCGGCGGCGCGCCGTCGGCCAGCCAGTGCGTGGTGCGCTCGAGCAGCGGCGCCAGGCCCTCGGGTGGCTGCAGCAGCGCCTGGGCCACGGCCGGCGAGACGCAGTGCTCCAGGTTGGCGGCGGATTGGGCAAAGACTGCGCCGGGCAGCCCGAAGCGCGCCAGCAGGCGCCGCGCCGTGCCGCTGCCGACACCTGGAGTCGCCAGCAGGCGCAGCCAGTCTTGCAATTCATCGGGTGCCATGTTCAGGGCCTGTCGTGGGGCGAAACCAGCGCATCGCCGGTGCGCACACCTGTGCGAGTATCGAGGATCAGCGCGTAGGCGACGTGGTCGAAGATGCGGAACACCATGGCCAGGCCGTTGTACTCGCTGGGCAGCTGGATGGCGCTCTTGCGGGCATCGCTCCGGTCCTGCATGCGCGCGCCGCGGCTCACCAGGTGCAGGACATGGCCGGGTTCGAGGCCGTGGCGCCTGCCCCGGTTGATCGCGATCACCTGGTTGCTGGCCGCCAGGCCCGGCGTGTCGCTGCCATAGACCGACACCACGCTGGCCCGCATGCCGGCGTGCGGCGCGCGCGCTGCGTAGCGGGGAAAGTCGTTGCTCGGCATGGGCAGCAGCCGGTCGCCGATGCGGATCTCCGACCTGGCGGACACCAGCTCCAGCGTCGCCGGCACGGGTTCGATGGTGCGCCGGCCATTCGCATGGAACGCGCTGAGCGTGGACTCGCCGCGCAGCAGCCGGGCTTTGCCCAGGTACTGGGCTTCGTGGCCCAGGATGGCGCCGCTCTCCGGGTCCTTCAGCGGCACGGCCTGGCGGAAGATGCGGTACAGCTTGGGCCCGCCGGGCGTGCGCAGCGCCGGGCCGGCGCTGCTGCGGGCATAGACGAGGTCGCCCGCCGACAGCAGCGTGCGCGTGTGCGCGGCGGCCACCAGGCGCGGTGCGCGTTCGATCTCGGCCTCGGTGAGCACCTCGGGCTCGGCCATGAAGGTGTCGATCAGCTGCTGGCTGAGCATGGGCAGGGCAGGCTCGGCCAGGCCGAGCACCCGGGCCTGCGGCGATACCTGGATTGCCGCGCCGGCATCCGCTGGCGCGGCCGGATGCCCGGCGGCGGCCTGGACGCAGGCGCCCAGCAGCAGCCAGGCCGCGATGCGCGCGCCGGCGCGCGCGGCTATGCCCCTGGTGGGCGACAACGGTGCCTGCATGGCGAAAACTCCCTCTCTCTGGAGCCGGTGCTGCGCCTGGATAGGTATGGTTTAGTGGCGTCGGCAACGAATCGTTGGTATGGTCGTGGATTCTCGGTCCAAGCCCTTGATCGATCAATGATTATTGCAAGGCCGGCCAGCGCCGGCCGGCGAAAGTAGCGAAAATAGCGCCATTCACGGATTCCGCCATGCCCATTTTGCCCATTCTTTGCTATCCCGATCCTCGTCTGTTCAAAGTCGCCAAACCCGTGGCGGCGGTGGATGAGCGCGTGCGGGCGCTGGTCAAGGACATGTTCGCCACCATGTACGATGCCAACGGCGTGGGCCTGGCGGCCACGCAGGTGGATGTGCACGAGCGCATCATCGTGGCCGACGTCTCGGAGGAGCGCGACCAGCCCTTCGTGCTGATCAATCCCGAGCTGCTGTGGGCCAGCGACGAAAAGCAGGTCGGCGACGAGGGCTGCCTGTCGGTGCCCGGCATCTACGACGGCGTGGAGCGCTCGGTGGCCGTCAAGGTCAGGGCGCTCGACGAGCACGGCCAGGAGCGCGTGATCGAGGCCGAGGGCTTCAAGGCCATCTGCATCCAGCACGAGATGGACCACCTGATGGGCAAGGTCTTCGTCGAATACTTGTCGCCGCTCAAGAAGAACCGTATCAAGACCAAGCTGCTCAAGCAGCAAAAGCGCGAGCTCGCAAAGGCCTGAGCCATGGCAGCGAATCTATTGCGCGCAACGGTGGCCCTGGCCCTCGGGCTGGCGGCGCTGCTTGCGGGCTGCGCCTATCCCACGCAATTCAAGCCCGGCGATTCCGCGGCGCAGGTGCAGGCCAAGCTCGGGCCGCCGGCGGCCACGGTGCCGCTGCCCGGCGGCGGCCAGCGCCTGACCTACTCCACCCAGCCCATGGGGCGCGAGGCCTTCCAGCTGAGCTTCGACCAGGGCGGCCGTCTGGTGAAGACCGAGCAGGTGCTCACCGCCGAGCGCTTTGGCGCCATCCCGCTGGGCCATTACACCGTGCAGCAGCTGCTGCAGGACTTTGGGCCGCCGATGGAGATCACCGGCGTGTACAGCTTCGACGGCAAGGTCTACAGCTACCGCCTGTGGCAGGACAACATCAAGCGCCTGGCCCATGTGCATGTGGATCGCCAGGGCGTGGCGCGCAAGCTGATGTTCACCGACGAGCCCATGCCCGAGCCGCCCGATCCGCGATGAGCGGCGCTTCTTTCCCTGTTCTTTTGCTGTTGACATGAGAGTCGTCTTTGCCGGCACGCCGGACTTCGCCCGTGTGGCCCTGCAGCGCCTGCTGGCCGCCGGATTCGAGATTGCGCTGGTGCTGACCCAGCCCGACCGGCCCGCCGGCCGCGGCATGAAGCTGCAGGCCTCGGCCGTCAAGCAGTGCGCGCAGGAGCACGGCATCGCGGTGCAGCAGCCACGCAGCCTGCGCCTCGATGGCAAGTACCCCGATGAGGCGGCGGCCGCCAAGGCCGCCATCGAGGCGGCGCAGGCCGACGTCATGGTGGTGGCGGCCTACGGCCTGATCCTGCCCCAATGGGTTTTGGATGTGCCGCCCAAGGGCTGTCTCAACATCCACGCCAGCCTGCTGCCGCGCTGGCGCGGCGCGGCGCCCATCCACCGCGCCATCGAGGCCGGCGATGCCGAGACCGGCGTGACCATCATGCAGATGGATGCGGGCCTCGATACCGGCGACATGCTGCTGCTCGAAAAGCTCGCCATCGCAGCGCACGACACCACCGCATCGCTGCACGACCGGCTCGCCGAGCTGGGCGGGCGGCTGATCGTCGAAGCGCTGGAGGTCGCCGCCTGCGGCGGCCTGCAGCGCACGCCGCAGCCGAGCGAGGGCGTGAGCTACGCGCACAAGATAGAAAAAGCCGAGAGCACGGTGGACTGGAGCCAGGGCGCGGCGCAGATCGGCGCGCGCATCCGGGCCTTCAACCCGTTCCCGGGGGCCTCGACCGAGGCGAATGGCGAAACCATCAAGCTCTGGGACTATGCCCCGCTGCAAGAGGGCGATGGCGGCCTGCCCGCGGGCGGCGCGCAGCCCGGCCAGATCCTGTCGGTGGGCGAGCAGGGTGTCACCGTGGCCTGCGGCGACGGCGCGCTGCGGCTCACGCAATTGCAGCGCGCCGGCGGCAAGCGCCTGCCGGCGGCTGATTTCCTGCGCGGCTTTCCCCTGGCCGCCGGCATGCGCCTGGGCTGCGCCCCGGCATGAGCTGGCAGGCGCTGCGGCGTGCCACCCAGCACCTGAGCTTTCGCGCCGGCGCGGCCGACATGGCGGGCACCGCGGTGGGCATCGCGGCCTGGGCGCTGGTCACCGGCGTGGCCATGGTCAAGACCGGGCTGTCGGTGCCGGTGGCCATCTTCATGACACTCACCGTCTATGCCGGCAGCGCCCAGCTGGCGGTGCTGCCGCTGATGACGGCGGGCGCGCCGCTGTGGGTGGTCTGGTTCGCTGCCGCCTGCGTGAACCTGCGCTTCGTGATCCTCTCCAGCATGTGGCGCACGTATTTTGCCCACCTGCCACTGCGCCATCGGCTGGCCATCGGCTACTTCAGCGGCGATGTGATCTTCGTCGCCTTCATGAAGCGTTACCACGCGCCGGTGGCCAAGCCGCAGCAGATCTATTTCTTCTGGGGCGCGGCGCTGACCAACTTCCTGGTCTGGCAGGCGTTCTCCATCGCCGGCATTTTGCTGGCCAACGTGGTGCCGCTGTCGTGGGGCCTGGGCTTTGCCGGCGTGCTGGCGCTGATGGGGGTGCTGTACTCCATGCTGTTCGACCGCGCCTCGCACGCCGCCGCGCTGGTTGCCGCGGCGGCGGCCGTGGCGGCCTACGGGCTGCCGCTCAAGCTCAACATCCTGGTGGCCATCGTCTGCGCGGTGGCCGTGGGGCTCTTGATGGAGATGGCCGCGCATCCCGGGCGCAAGCCCAAGGTGGTGGTCATCCCCAAGAGCGGCTCGCTGCCTTCGCCCGGGCCCGAGCGCCCCAGCGGCGAAAGCAGCGAGGTGCCGCTGCGCGAGGAGCACTGGCGATGAGCGAGGAGCTGTGGCAGATCATCGCCATCGCCGGGCTGACGGCGATCACCGTGGTCACCCGCGCGTTCTTCATGATCCCGGAGCGCGAGCTGCCCATGCCGGACTGGCTCAAGCGCGGCCTCAAGTACGCACCGCTGGCGGCGCTCACCGCGGTGATCGCGCCCGAGGTGCTGATGAGCCAGGGCCAGCTGATCTCCACGCTGGCCGATGCGCGCCTGCCCGCGGTGCTGGGCGCCAGCTGGTACTACTTCAAGCGGCGCGGCATCCTCGGCACCATCGTGGTGGGCATGGCGATATACCTGCCACTGCATATTGGCCTGGGTTGGTAGTTAAAATTGATAGCTGCTGGCGCTTTTGTGCCAAGCGTTACGCCCGGATTTGACCAGCAATGGCGCTGCCGCGGCGACTGGATAGCGGCGATCAGGCTTCTACAATGCCGCCCAATTGCTTTGACTTGAGAACCGTGCCATGAACATTCTTCGCTTCTCCGACCTCTGCGCCCAGGGCAAAGTCCAGGGCCGGCGCGTCTTCATCCGTGCCGATCTGAACGTGCCGCAGGACGATGCCGGCAACATCACCGAAGATACGCGCATCCGCGCGTCGGTGCCGGCCATCGAGATGGCGCTTAAGGCCGGCGCCGCCGTGATGGTGACCAGCCACCTGGGCCGCCCCACCGAAGGCGAGTTCAAGCCCGAGGACTCGCTGGCCCCGGTGGCCAGGCGCCTGTCCGAACTGCTGGGCCGCGAGGTGCCGCTGCTCGCCAACTGGGTCGATGGCGTGCAGGTGGCGCCCGGCCAGGTGGTGCTGCTGGAGAACTGCCGCCTGAACGTGGGCGAGAAGAAGAACCAGCCCGAGCTGGCCCGCAAGCTGGCCAGGCTTTGCGACATCTATGTGAACGATGCCTTCGGCACCGCCCACCGCGCCGAGGGCACCACCTATGGCATCGCCGAATATGCGCCGGTGGCCTGCGCCGGTCCGCTGCTGTCGGCCGAGATCGACGCCATCACCCAGGCCCTGGCCAACCCGAAGCGCCCGCTGGCCGCCATCGTGGCCGGCTCCAAGGTCTCGACCAAGCTCACCATCCTGCAGTCGCTGGCCAAGAACGTGGACCAGCTCATCGTCGGCGGCGGCATCGCCAACACCTTCATGCTGGCCGCGGGCCTGCCGATCGGCAAGAGCCTGGCCGAGGCCGACCTGGTCGGCGAGGCCAAGGAGGTGATCGCGGCCATGGCCGCGCGCGGCGCCGATGTGCCGATCCCGACCGATGTGGTCGTGGCCAAGGCCTTTGCCGCCGATGCGCCCGCCACCGTCAAGCCGGCCAGCGAGGTGGCCGATGACGACATGATCCTCGATATCGGCCCCGAGACCGCGGCCCGCCTGGCGGCGCAGCTCAAGAGCGCCGGCACCATCGTCTGGAACGGCCCGGTGGGCGTGTTCGAGTTCGACCAGTTCGCGGGCGGCACCAAGGCCATCGCCCAGGCGATCGCCGAGTCCGCGGCGTTCAGCATCGCCGGCGGCGGCGACACGCTGGCGGCGATCGCCAAATACGGCATCGAGGACCGGGTGGGCTATATCTCCACCGGCGGCGGCGCGTTCCTCGAAGTGCTTGAGGGCAAGCAGCTGCCGGCGTTCGAGATCCTGGAAAAGCGCGCAGCGGCCTGAGACCGCCACGCCCGCCGGGGCTGGCGGGCGGCTTACTGGCCGGGCGCCGCCGGCCGCGAGGGCCACAGCACCGACAGGATGGCCACCATCATCAGCCCCACCGAGGCCCAGTCCTGCCAGTGCAGCTGCTCGCCCAGCCACAGCGCGCCGGTGAAGACGCCGAGCACCGGGATCATCATCACGCTCAGCGTCGAGGCCAGCGGCGGCAGGCTGCGGGCCAGGTAGAACCAGGCCGCCTGCGCAAAGCCGATCACCAGCACCGCGTTGAACCCGATCGCGCCCAGCGTGACCGCGCTGGGCGCATGCCAGCGCCCGTGCTCGAAGGCCGCGCTCAGCACCACCAGGCAGATGGCGGTCTCCACCGTCATCCAGAAGGCCAGCGTCAGCGTGGGCAGGGGTATGGCCGCGCGGCGCAGCAGTTGCGTGCCCAGGGCCCAGGAGCTGGCGCCCAGCAGCATCAGCGCCACGCCGGTGGGGCGGCCGCCCAGCTTGTCGAACTCGTTCCACAGCAGCAGCAACACGCCGCAGGCCGCGGCGCCCACGCCCAGCCAGGCGCGGCTGGAGAGCCGGTCGCCCCAGAACCAGGCGCCGAGCATGGCCGAGAAGATGGGCATGGTGTAGCCCAGGATCGCCGCCCGGCCGCTGGAGAGCATGGGCACGGCCACGATGATCAGCGCATGCCACAGCACCATGTTGACCAGGCCCAGCAGCGCCAGCTGGCCCCAGTAGGCGCGCGGCAGGCGAAACGGCACTTTCTGCGCCACCAGCACCGCGCCCATCACCGGCAGGCTCAGCAGCATGCAGATGGCGCGGAAGGTCAGCGGCGGAAAATGCTGCACCCCCTGCTTCATCACCGGCCAGTTGATGCCCCAGACCAGCGTGACCAGCACCAGTGTTATCAGTTGTTGTTTGGAGAGCTTGAGCATGGGAGGCGATTGTGCCCATCGCGCCGCACTCCTGCAGCGGCCCGCCGGGATGGCCCTGCCAATTACAATTGCACCCCATGCAATTTCTTGAGCAACTGCGTGCCGCGGGCACCCGAAGCGACTCCATGCTGTGCGTGGGCCTGGATCCCGAGCCTGCGCGCTTTCCCGGCGCATGGCGGGGCGATGCCGCCAGGATCTACGACTTCTGCGCGGCCATCGTCGATGCCACCGCCGACCTGGTCTGCGCCTTCAAGCCCCAGATCGCCTACTTCGCCGCGCGCGGCGCCGAAGCCCAGCTCGAAAAGCTGATCGCGCACATGCGCCGCGCCGCGCCGCAGGTGCCGGTGATCCTCGACTCCAAGCGCGGCGACATCGGCTCGACCGCCGAGCAATACGCGATCGAGACCTTCGAGCGCTATGGCGCCGATGCGGTCACGCTGTCGCCGTTCATGGGCTTCGACACCATACAGCCCTACCTGGCCTACCACGGCAAGGGCGCGTTCCTGCTGTGCCGCACCTCCAACCCCGGCGGCGACGACCTGCAGGCCCGCGTGCTGGCCGATGTGCCGGGCAGCCCGCAGCTGTTCGAGCATGTGGCGCAGATGGCCCAGGGGCCGTGGAACACCAACGGCCAGCTCGGCCTGGTGGTGGGCGCGACCCGGCCCAGCGAGATCGAGCGGGTGCGCGCGCTGGCGCCGGCGCTGCCGCTGCTGATCCCCGGCGTGGGCGCGCAGGGCGGCGATGCGCTGGCCACCGTGCGCGCGGCCAGCGTCGGCGGCGGGCCCATCATCATCAATTCTTCCCGCGCGGTGCTGTATGCGTCGCAGGGCGACGACTTTGCCGCGGCCGCGCGCCGCGTGGCACAACAGACGCGCGACATACTCAACGCCGCCAAACCTGCCTGATCCAGAAAGATTTCCCATGCCGACCACTGTCCACACCCGCCGCGCGTTGCTCGCCAGTGCCTGCGCCATTGCCGCCGGCGCCGCCGCGCCCGCACTGGCGCAGGACGCCTATCCTTCCAAGCCCATCACCATCGTCGTTGGCTACCCGCCGGGCGGCAGCACCGACCTGGTGGGGCGGCTGGTGGGCACCGAGCTGTCGCAGCGCCTGGGCCAGCCGGTGGTGATCGAGAACCTGGGCGGCGCCGGCGGCGCGATCGGCGCGCAGAAGGTGGCCAAGGCCGCGCCCGACGGCTATACGCTGCTGGTGGGCGCCAACAACGAGCTGGCCATCGCGCCGCTGATCAACCAGGCGGTGCGCTACAAGGTGGCCCAGGATTTCACGCCCATCGGCCTGGTGGCCAGCCAGCCGATGGTGCTGGTGGCCTCGCCCAAGGCCGGCGTCAAGAACGCGGCCGAGTTCATCAAGCTCGTGGCCGCCAACCCCGGCAAGTACAGCTACGGCAGCTCGGGCGTGGGCACGGCGCTGCACCTGGCGGGCGAGATGATCAAGGACAGCGGCCACCTGCAGATGACCCATGTGCCCTACAAGGGCGTGGCGCCGCTGACCAACGACCTGGTGGGCAACAACCTGGAGTTCGGCGTTTTCGTACTCTCCAGCGGCCTGCCGCACATCAAGGCCGGCAAGGTGGTGGCGCTGGGCACCACCGAGGCCAAGCGCTCGCCGGCGGCGCCCGATATCCCGGCGCTGGCCGAGTCGCCGCAGTTCAAGGCGGTGGACATCAACTCCTGGTTCGCGGTGATGGGGCCGGCCCATCTGCCCCAGGCGGTCGTGGCCCGGCTCCAGGCCGCGCTGCGCGAGACGCTGCAGTCGCCCGAATTCCGCAAGAAGCTCGAAGCCACCGGCAACGTGGTGGCTTCGCCGTCGGTGGACCTGGGCAAGTACCTGCAGGCCGAGGTGGCCAAGTACCGCAAGATCGTCGAGGTCGCGAAGATCGAGGAGTGAGCAGGCGGCGCGGGCGCCTCAGGCGCCCTGGCTGGTCCCACCGGCGCCGATCTTGCCGCCCCAGACCACCACCACCAGCGCGGCCACCACCAGGGCCGAGCCGGCCCATTGCCAGTGCGTGACTGGCTCGCCCAGCACCAGCATGCCGGCGGTCAGCCCTACCACCGGCACGCACAGGCTGAACGGCGCGATGCGGTTGGCCGAATAGCGCTGGATCAGCCGGGTCCACAGGCCATAGCCGACGATGGTCGCGACCCAGCCCAGGTAGCCCACCGAGGCCCACGACAGCCAGGGCACTGCGCGCCACGCATCCGCCTGCAGCCAGCGGGCGGCATCGCCGTCCAGCAGCGCCGACAGCGCGATGAAGGGCAGGATGGGCACCAGGCTGCTCCAGGCGATGAAGGCCAGCGGGTCGTAGGCCGCGTTCTGCCGCTGCGCCAGCCGCACCACCACGTTCGAGCAGGCCCAGGATGCGGCCGCGCACAGCACCAGCAGCAGGCCGAGCAGGCTGGTGTTGGCGCTGGCGCTGGCTTGCAGCTCATTCACTGCGAAGCACACCAGGCCCAGCGCGGCGATGCCCATGCCGGCGAGCAACGGCCGGCCGGGGCGCTCGCGCAGCAGCGCCAGGGTCCACAGCGCGGTGAAGAACACCTGGGTCTGCAGGATCACGCTGGCCAGCGAGGCGGTCATGCCCACCTTGAGCGCGGTGAACAGAAAACCGAACTGCCCCACGCCCTGCAGCAGGCCGAATGCCAGCACATGCTGCCAGGCCACCCGTGGCGGCCGCACGAAAAACACCAGCGGCAGCGCGGCCCAGAGGTAGCGCACGGCCCCCAGCTGCAGCGGCGTGAAGCTGCGCAGGCCCCATTTCATCGCCACGAAGTTCACGCCCCACAGCAGCACCACGAGCAAGGCGGACAAGAGATCAATGCGGCGCAGCGGCGGGGCGGATGGGGGCATCGGGGGATCTTATAGCGCCAGCGCACCCCTCTTGCGCCGCCATGCCGGGTTTTTGTCAAAACGTGGCCGCAGGCAGGTCCTGCCGGGTGAAGACCAGCGAGACATTGGCTGGCTCGGGGATGGGTGGCAGGCATCCCAGGCCTGCCAGGCCAGGCCCATCTCGACCGTACGCGTACCTCGCGCGTCGTCACGGCGCTGCTGGCCAAGGGCCTGGTGCGGCGCGAGAGCCAGGTGGGCGATGCGCGGCGCGCGCTGAGCTTATTTCCTCAGCGCGCGTGCCCCCACGCCGCGGTCGCGGCGCAGCGCGTAGGCCAGCGCGCTGGCGCTGCGGTAGCCGCAGCGCAGTGCCGTGGTCTCCAGCGGCTCGCCGCGCGACAGCGCCGCCACGGCCGCATCGAGCCGCAGGCCGCGCAGCCATTGCTGGGGCGTGGCGCCGCTCAGCTCCTGCCAGCGCACATGGAAGCGCTGCGCGCTCAGGTGCGCGAGCGCTGCCAGGCGGGCGGTGGGCCAGTCGCCCGCCAGGTCGGCCTGCACGGCGCGGGCAACGCCGCGCATGTCGAGCTGGCGCCGGGGCAGCAGCTGCGGCGCCTGTTGCAGCCAGGCCAGGTGGGCGGCGGCCAGGGCCTGGGCCGAGGCCTGCGCGGCGCGCAGCGCGGGCGGCGGCGCGGCAAAGCGGCGCAGGCGGGCGAGCTGGGGCTGCTCGGGTGCGTCCACCACCGCGATGGCGCTGCCGGGCTGGGCCAGGTAGCGGTGCACCGCGCCCGCGGGGATGACGAGGCCGCTGGCGGTGTCGACGAAGGCGGCGCGGCCGTCCACCTCCAGCTCCATGCGGCCCTGCAGCGCATACAGGATCTGCACATGGGCATGCTGGTGCGCATGCATCTCGCCATCGTAGTGGCGAACCGAGTATTCGGCGGCGTGCAGGCGGGTGGCGGAGCTCATGGCTTTGCCATTATCGGCTGGCGACGGGGTATATTGGCGGCGCTTGTCCGTCGATCGCCTTCCATGCCTCCATCTTCCATGCCTTCCTCCGCCCCGCGCCGATCCTGGAGCGAGACCGTGCGCGTCTATGCCGAGCCGGCCAGCCTGCGCATGCTGGCGTTGGGCTTTTCGGCCGGGCTGCCGCTGCTGCTGGTGCTGGGCACGATGTCGTTCTGGCTGCGCGAGGCCGGCATCGACCGCGCCACCATCGGCTACCTGAGCTGGGTGGCGCTGGCCTATGCCTTCAAGTGGGTGTGGTCGCCGCTGGTGGACCGGCTGCCGCTGCCGCTGCTGCACCGGCTGCTGGGGCGGCGGCGCAGCTGGCTGCTGCTGGCGCAGTGCCTGGTGATGGCCGGCCTGCTGGGCATGGCCGTCACCAATCCGCAGACCCACCTGCACCACATGGTGTGGTGCGCGCTGGCGGTGGCCTTCGGTTCGGCCACGCAGGACATCGCGCTCGATGCCTACCGCATCGAGTCCGCCGATGCCGACCGGCAGGCGGCGCTGGCCGCCACCTACCAGACGGGCTACCGCGTGGCGATGATCTGGGCCGGCGCCGGCGTGCTGTGGCTGGCCGCGCTGGCCGAGCCGGCCGGCGGTGGCTACCAGCAGCAGGGCTGGCGCGTGGCCTACATGGTGATGGCGGCCTCGATGCTGGTGGGCGTGCTCACGGTGCTGCTGTCGCCCGAGCCGGCGGCGCGCGCGCTGGCGCCGGCGCGCAACGCGCAGGAGTGGCTGCGCGGCGCGCTGCTGGAGCCGTTTGCCGATTTCTTCCGCCGCTATGGCTGGCATGCGGCGCTGATCCTGGCGCTGATCGCGATCTACCGCATCAGCGACGTGGTGATGGGCATCATGGCCAATCCGTTCTATGTGGACATGGGCTACACCAAGGAGGAGGTGGCGGCGGTCAGCAAGGTGTTCGGCGTGGTGATGACGCTGGCGGGCGCCTTCGTGGGCGGGGTGGTCTCGATGCGCATCGGCGTGATGCGGGTGCTGATGCTGGGCGCGGTGCTGTCGGCCGCGAGCAACCTGCTGTTTGCCTGGCTGAGCACGCGCGGCCACGACCTGACGGGGCTGATCTGCGTGGTCTCGGCCGACAACCTGGCCGGCGGCATCGCGTCGGCGGCCTTCATCGCCTATCTCTCCAGCCTGACCAATGTGCAGTACTCGGCCACGCAGTACGCGCTGTTCAGCTCGATGATGATGCTGCTGCCCAAGTGGCTGGCGGGATTTTCGGGCGCCTATGTGGATGCGCACGGCTATGCCGCCTTCTTCACCTCGACCGCGCTGCTGGGCCTGCCGGTGCTGCTGCTGGTGGGGCTGGCCGCGCGCATGCGGCCGGCGCAGGCAAGCGCGCAGTAAGCTTCATCGGTTAAGCTGGCCACATCGGTTTACCCAACTTTACGGCTGCGACAAGGCCCTAGCAAGCCGCTATGTAAAGATGGCCTCAATCCCTATTCAGCCCAAAGAGCAATGAATACCAACCAATTGTTGATGATCGAGGATGATGAGCGCCTGGCCCATATGGTGAGCGAGTACCTGGGCCAGTCGGGCATGCAGGTGGCGCACATGGCCGATGCCGCCAGCGGCCTGGCCGCGCTGCAGGAGCCGGCGGGCCAGCCGCTGCCCGATCTGGTGATCCTCGACCTGATGCTGCCCGACATGGACGGCCTCGAGGTCTGCCGCCGCATCCGCACGCTGTCGGGCCCGGCGGCGCATGTGCCGATCCTGATGCTCACCGCCAAGGGCGACCCGATGGACCGGGTGATCGGCCTGGAGGTGGGCGCCGACGACTACCTGCCCAAGCCCTTCGAGCCGCGCGAGCTGCTGGCGCGCATCCGCGCCATCCTGCGCCGCCGCGAAGGCGGCATGGCGGCCGCGATGCAGGCCAGCCAGGCGCTGCGCTTCGGCAGCCTGGAGATCGACCGCGATGCGCGCACGGTCAGCGTGCACGGCCAGATCTGCGACCTGACCTCGTACCAGTTCGACCTGCTGGTGACGCTGGCCGAGCGCGCCGGCCGCGTGCTCACCCGCGACCAGATCATGGAGGCGGTGCGCGGCCGCGAGCTGGAGGCGTTCGACCGCTCCATCGACGTGCACATGGGCCGCATCCGCGCCGCCATCGAGACCGATCCGAAGAACCCGCGCCGCATCCTCACCGTGCGCGGCGTGGGCTACGTCTTCGCCAAGCAGCAGGACTGATGCCGATTCGCCGCCAACGAGGGCATTAGCGCAGGCCTGCCAGTTCCATGCAGTTGTACAAATATTTTGCCGAGCGCCTGTACCTGCGCATCTGGCTGACGGTGGTGGGCGGCGTGGCCGTGCTGATCCTGGTCGTGGGCTGGGCCTGGCAGGTGGCGGCCGAGGAAAACGCCATACCCATGCAGCCGCCCACGCGCGAGATCTTCATCCGCAGCGCGGACGGCAGCATCCTGCTGCAGGGCATTGCGGTGCGCCAGCCCGGGCCGCCGAGCGAGAAGTCCAGCTACCTGATCGAGGACGACGCGGGGCGCGGCTACGAGATGGAGATTTCGCGCCTGAGCGACCCGCGCCGCCATCGCGTGCCGCCGCCCGACCTGCGCAGCCCCTGGGCGTTCTGGACGCGGCCGCCGTTCGGCTTCCTGTGGATGCTGGGGCTGGTGGGCATCGTCGTCGCGGTCGGGGTGTTCCCCATCATCCGCCGCATGATGATGCGGCTCGAACGCCTGCGCAACGGCGTCAAGCAGTTCGGCGACGGCGACCTGTCGGTGCGGGTGGACCTGCACGGCGACGACGAGGTGGGCGAGCTGGCGCGGCAGTTCAACGCGGCCGCGGCGCGCATCGAAACCCTGGTGAAGTCGCACAAGTCGCTGCTGGCCAATGCCTCGCACGAGCTGCGCTCGCCGCTCACGCGCATCCGCATGGGGCTGGAGCTGATGGACGGCGGCAAGCCCTCGCCGGCGTTCAAGCAGGAGATCCAGCGCAACATCACCGAGCTCGACCAGCTGGTCGACGAGATCCTGCTCGCCAGCCGGCTCGACGTGCGCGAGGTGGACGTGGGCACGGCCGAGACGGTCGACCTGATCGGCCTGTGCGCCGAAGAGGCGGTGCGCGTCGATGCCGAGCTGGAGGTGCAGGGCGATGAAATGGAGGTGCGCGGCATCTCCAAGCTGCTGCGCCGCGCGGTGCGCAACCTGCTCGAGAACGCGCGCCGCTACAGCCAGGGGCCGATCACCTTGGCGCTGTCGCGCCAGGGGCGTTATGCCGAGATCCGCGTGGCCGACCGCGGGCCGGGCGTGCCGCCCGAGCAGCGCGAGCGCATCTTCGAGCCGTTCTACCGCATGCCCGGCGCCAGCGAAAAGCATGGCGGCGTGGGCCTGGGGCTGGCTCTGGTGCGCTCGATCTCCGAGCGCCACGACGGCACCGTGCATTGCGAGGCGCGCGAGGGTGGCGGCGCGGTGTTCGTGCTGCGGCTGCCGCTCAGCGGCGCCGCGCAGGCGACGCAGCCAAGTGGAAAATAATAGCTGTTAGCGCTGATGGAGTATGGTTTTTAGGTGGTTTTCATATTGAAAACCAATACTGAAGGGCGTTAAAAGCTATCAAATTTGATGTCAATGCCGCCGTGGCGGATGCCGCCACAGCATCAGCGCATACAGGCCCATGCCGGCCACCAGCGCCAGCGCCGCGGCGCCCAGCCCATAGTAGAAACCCATTTGCTCGCTGCCGCTATGCGCCAGGCACCAGGCCACCATCGGCGGGCCGACGATCTGGCCCACGCCGTAGGCGGCGGTGATCAGTCCGGGAAAGCTGCTGATCGCCGTGGGCCAGATGCGCCGCGCCTCGTGCAGCGCGAAGAAGGTGAGGGCGGTGAACGGCAGGCCGAGCAGCAGGCTGCTGAGCGCGAAGCCAGTGCGCGTGGGCAGCAGCAGGCAGATGAGGATGGCGCCCGCCTGCATGGCGTAGCCGGCCATCAGCAGCCAGCGCCGGTCCCAGCGCGCCGGCAGGTGAGTGGACAGATAGGCGCCCGCCATCACGCCGATGCCGAAGATGGGCCAGAACAGGTCGGGCCAGACCGAGCCGCCGGGCAGCGCAGTGCGCGCGATCACCGGCAGGAAGGTCGCGGTCACGATATAGCCCAGACCGGCCAGCCCGTAGGCCGCGGTCAGCAGCGCGCGGTCCCAGGGGCCTTCGGCGGTGGGCCGTGCCGCGGCATTGGCGCCGGCCGCCGCTGGCGCCGCCGGCGCCGCATGCCGCCCCTGGATCACGGCCGCCGCCGGCAGTGCGAGCAGCAGCGCCAGCACGGCGAAGGCCGTCCAGCCCGAGGCCGCGCTCCAGTGCCAGGCGACCATGGCGCTGGTGGCCAGGCCGGTCAGCGCGATGCCCAGGCCCGGGCCGCAGAAGATCATGCCGCCCACCGCCGGGCGGCCCAGCAGCTGCAGCTGTGTCATGCACCACTGCGTCGCATTCAGGAATACCATGGCGCTCACCACCCCGGCCAGCAGCCGCAGCGCCGGCCAGGCGGCGGGCAGCGGCCAGGCCATCACCGCGGTGAGCAGCACGCAGCTGGCCAGCCCCCAGCGCACCATGCGCGCTGGATGCCAGCGCTGCACGAAACCCGGCGCCACCCAGGGCAGCACGGTGCACAGCACCGCGCCCAGCAGGTAGCCGATGTAGTTGGTCATCGCCAGCCAGCTGCCCTGCACCAGGGTGAGCGTGCCGTCGTGCAGCATCATCGGCAGCAGCGGCGTGAAGGCGAAGCGGCCGATGCCCAGCGCGGCGGCCAGCGCCAGCATGCCGGTGGCGGCCACGGCAACGGGGGACTGGCTCCAGGTGCTGCTGCGGGGGGAGGCAAGGGTGGTCATGCTTGAATAAATCTTGATTTGAGATTGAATATTAATTTATCATCCTAAAAAAAGATAGTTTGTGTTGTCGCCATGGATTTACCTTCCCTCGAAATCTTTCTGCAGGTGGCCCGAGCCGGCAGCATCACGCGCGCGGCCGAGCAGCTGGCGCGGGCGCAGTCGAATGTGACCACGCGCATCCAGCAGCTCGAAGAGTCGCTGGGTGTGCCGCTGTTCGTGCGCGAGGCGCGGCGCATGGTGCCCACGCCGCAAGGCCTGCTGCTGCAGAGCTATGCCACGCGCCTGCTGGCCCTGGCCGAGGAGGCGCGCCAGGCGCTGCAGCCCGGCCTGCCGCAGGGGCGGCTGCGCCTGGGCTCGATGGAGAGCACCGCCGCCGCGCGGCTGCCGCAGCCGCTGGCGCGCTTTCACCAGGCCTGGCCCCAGGTGCAACTGGAGCTGTCCACCGCGCCCTCGCGCCAGCTGGTGGAGCGGGTGCTGGCCTTCGAGCTGGATGCGGCGCTGGTGGCCTGGCCCGCGCCCGAGATCGATGCCCAGGCGCCGCTGGCCTGCACGCCGCTGTACGAAGAGGCGCTGTGCGTGATCGTGCCCCAGGGCCTGGATCTGGCGGCGCGGCCGCTGGCGCTCGATACGCTGGCGGCGTTCAGCGAGGGCTGCACCTACCGCCGCCTGGGCGAGGCGTGGATGCGCGAGATGCATGGCGGCGCCCCGGGCGCGGGCCGCTGGTCGGTGCTGGAGCTGGCCTCCTACCATGCCATCGTCGCCTGCGTGGCCGCCGGCAGCTGCGCGGCGGTGGCGCCGCGCTCCATCCTGCAATTGATGCGCACCGCGCCGCCGGTGCAGGCCGTGCCGCTGCCGGCCTGCACCACCATGCTGGTGCGGCGCGCCGAATACCAGTCACCGGCGCTCGATGCGCTGCTTGCTTGTCTGCTTTCCACAGGAGAAAACGATGCCCCGTCTGCTTGATACCCTGGGCCTGCGCCTGCCCATCATCCAGGGCCCGATGACCGGTGCCGACAGCCCGGCGCTGGCCGCCGCCGTGTCGGCCGGCGGGGGGCTGGGCTCGCTGGGTTGCGGCATGCGCTCGCCGCAGGCCATGCGCGCGGCCGCGGCGGCGGTGCGCGCCGCCACCGACCGGCCTTTTGCGCTGAATCTCTTCGTGCAGCCCACGCCCAAGCCCGATGCCGCGCAGCTGGAGGCGGCGCTGCGCCGGCTCGCGCCGCTGTATGCCCGCTTCGATGCCGAGCCCGCACTGCCGGCGCAGTGGTGCGAGGATTTCGCCACGCAGCTGGAAGTGCTGATCGAGCTGCGCCCGGCGGTGGCGAGCTTCACCTTCGGCATCCTTACGGCCGGCCAGGTGCAGCGCCTGCACGATGCCGGTTGCACGGTGATCGGCACGGCCACCACGGTGCAGGAGGCGCTGGCCTGGCAGGCGGTGGGGGCTGATGCGGTCTGCGCCTCGGGCTGCGAGGCGGGCGGGCACCGCGGCACCTTCCTGGGCAGCTACGAAGCCTCGATGATCGCCACGCTGCCGCTGGTGCGCGACTGCGTGCAGCGGCTCGCGGTGCCGGTGATTGCGGCCGGCGGCATCATGGACGGCGCGGGCATCGCCGCCGCGCTGGCCCTGGGCGCGCAGGCGGTGCAGATGGGCACCGCCTTCCTGGTGTGCCCCGAATCCGGCATCAACCCGGCCTACCGCGCGGCATTGGCGGGCGCCCAGGCCTGCGATACGCGTACCACCCGCACCATCTCGGGCCGCCCGGCGCGCGGCATCGTCAACGCGATGATGGAGGCGCTGGCACCCGATGAGGATGCGATTGCGCCGTATCCGATACAGAACGCGTTGACCGGCCCGCTGCGGCGCCTGGCGGCTGAAAAGGGTGATGCACAGTACCTGTCGCTGTGGGCCGGGCAGGGGGTGGCGCAGGCGCGGCCCATGCCGGCGGCCGAGCTGTTATCGCAACTGGCGCAAGAGATCCAGGTTGCGAAGGCGCTGGTGGCCTGAGGTACCGGAAATCACGCGGCAGTAGCCGCGTGCAGTGCCCTCTCGCGCCCGATCAGCGCGCCGAGCAGCAGCACCAGCATGTAGACATAGAACAGGTGGCCGCTGTTGTGCGCGAAGAATACCTGCGTCAGCCCGAAGCCGGCATAGCTCACCGGCAGCATCACGCCCAGCACGCGCAGGAACAGGATCTGCCGGTCCATGGGCTTGCGGCCGCAGGCCAGCATGCGCCGGCGCGAAGGCCAGAAGATCGCGATGGGGATGCTGTAGAACAGCAGCATCAGCGCCACGCCCACCAGGCCGCGCTTGGCGAATTGGTCGAGCAGTTCGTTGTGCGCATGGCCGAATTGCAGCACGAAGGGGTCGACCAGGCCGGCCGCTGCGCGGCGCGCCTTCTCGTTGCTGTAGCCCTGCATGCCCCAGCCGGTCAGCGGGCGTTCCCAGCCCATGTTCCAGGCCAGCTTCCAGTGCGCCAGGCGCTGCCCCACCGAGGTGTTGGCTTCGCCGTCCTGTTCATACTGGCTGACCTCGTTGAGCGCCATGTCGTAGCGGCGTTCGATGTCGGCGCCGCGCAGCAGGCCCAGGGCGCCGCCCACCACCACCAGGCTGGCCAGGCCGGCCAGCACCTGCTGGCGCAGGCCGCAGCGCCACAGCAGCACCGCGCCCAGGCCCAGCACCAGCGGCGCCATGATCCAAGCGCCCCGGGTGTCGGACAGCAGCACCGCCACCACGCCGGCCAGGCTGCACAGCACGCCCAGGGCCCGCTGCCACAGCGCCAGCGAGCGCCACAGCAGCATGACGCCGAAGCAGCAGCCCAGCGTGAGCACGAAGGCCAGCCCGGCGAACTGGATCGCATTGGTGAAGCCGCTGGCGCGCGGCAGCCCCTGCCAGCCGCATTGCGCCAGCGCCACCGCGCCGGCGCCCAGCGCGCCGGCGAGCAGGCCCCAGCCCAGCGGGCGCACCTGGGGGGCCTGCCATTGCACCAGGCCCAGCCCGGCCAGCGCGAGCAGGTATTTGTAGATCTGGTCGCTGCGCGGCGTCAGGCCCCAGCCGTCGAAGCTCAGCGTCCACAGCATGCCCATCGCGGCGAAGAGCACCGCCAGCGCCTTGGCGCGGCGGTCCCAGGGCAGGGGCCACCAGCGGCGCGCAAAGGCCAGGGCCGTCAGCACCAGCAGGGCCGGGCCCCAGGAGTAGCCGGATGGCAGGCTCAGCGCGATGCCCGGCACCATGAAGGTGGCGAGCTGGGTGCTGCGGCCGGCCCAGGCCGAAGCCGCCGGCGGTGTGGCCGTGGGCCGCGTCATCGGCGCACGTCCTCGCTCAGGTGCGGGCGATCGTAGGCCAGTGCCACGTAGCGGAAAAATCCTTCCAGTGCGACGAACATGCAGTACAGAAAGCCGGCGCCGCCGCAGAGGATGCCAAGGTGCCAGATATAGAGCCGCAGGAACATGGCTCCGCCAGAGGCCATGCCACGCAGGATGCCGCCTTGTTTGCCCAGCTTGGCGCGCTTGGCGGCGCCAAGCATGGCGTACTGGGTCAGCTTGCCGAGGCTGGAATGCACGGTGTCGCGGGAGTGGTGCAGCAGCGGCGTGCGCATCAGGTGGCGTGCCACGCCTTCGCGGCTGAGCTGGGCCTCCTCGTGCACCACGCCCGAGTATTCGCGCAGCAGGCCGCGCCAGAACAGGCGCTCCACCGCCGAGGTGGAGCGCAGGTACTTGAGCTCCCGCCCGAACGCCACGATGCGCCAGCGGATCATCCACACCGCCTGCTCGCCCGAGCCCATGATGCCCTGCAGTTCGCGCTGGAAGGCGGGCGAGATGACCTCGTCGGCGTCGAGGAAGAACACATAGTCGCCGGTGGCGTGCGCCAGCAGCCGGTTGCGCTGCACGGCAAAGCCCTGCCAGTCGGCATACCGGTAGACCTGGGCGCCCAGGGTGCTTGCAATGGCGGTCGTGCGGTCGGTGCTGCCGCTGTCCACCACCAAGATCTGGTCGGCGAAGGAGGCGCTGCGGATGCAGGCCTCGATGTTGTGCTCCTCGTTCAGCGTCAGGATAGCGACGGTGAGCGTGGGCGCCTGCGGGGCTTCAGCGATGGGAACGGACGACACATGCCCTCGATGGCTGCTTCAGATCGTGCCTGCAGTCAATGGCCACCCTGGAAATGCTCGCCGGCCTTCAGGCGGTATTCGGTACCGCAGTACGGGCACTTGGCGCTGCCGGTGTGGGCCACGTCCAGGTAGACCTTGGGGTGGCTGTTCCACAGCTTCATGTCGGCCTTGGGGCTGGGGCAGAACACGCCGCCCTGGGCATTCAGATCCTTGGCCAATAACTCTACAACTGCCTGCGTCATGGTGATCAAACTTTCGTCAGCCAATGGGCGTATTTCGGATTGCGCCCATTCACGATGTCAAAAAATGCGTTCTGTATCTTCTCGGTGATCGGGCCGCGCTCGCCCGTGCCGATGCTCACGCGGTCCATCTCGCGGATCGGCGTGATCTCGGCCGCGGTGCCGCTGAAGAACACTTCGTCAGAGATATAGATTTCGTCGCGCGTGATGCGCTTTTCCACCACCTGCAGGCCCAGGTCCTGGCAGATGTGGAACACGGTGTTGCGGGTGATGCCGTTGAGCGCGCCGGCCGACAGGTCGGGCGTGTAGACCACGCCATCGCGGACCACGAAGATGTTCTCGCCCGAGCCTTCGGACACGAAGCCCGCCGCATCCAGCAGCACGGCCTCGTCGTAGCCGTCGTCCAGCGCCTCGGTGTTGGCCAGGATGGAGTTGGTGTAGTTGCTCACCGCCTTGGCCTGGCTCATGGTGATGTTGACGTGGTGGCGCGTGTAGCTGCTGGTCTTGACGCGGATGCCGCGCTTCATGCCTTCCTCGCCCAGGTAGGCGCCCCAGGCCCAGGCCGCGACCATCAGGTGGATGGTGTTGCCCTTGGGCGAGACGCCCAGCTTGCGGTCGCCGATCCAGGTCAGCGGGCGCAGGTAGCACGAATCCAGCCCGTTGGCGCGCACCACGTCGATCTGCGCCTGGTTCACCTGCTCGGGCGTGAACGGGATCTGCATGCGCAGGATCTTGGCGCTGTTGAACAGCCGCTTGGTATGGTCGTGCAGGCGGAAGATGGCCGTGCCGTCCGCCGTCTGGTAGGCGCGCACGCCCTCGAACGCGCCGCAGCCATAGTGCAGCGTGTGCGTGAGCACGTGGATCTTGGCATCGCGCCAGTCGACCAATTGGCCGTCCATCCAGATCTTGCCGTCGCGGTCGGACATGGAGGGAGCAATATTCATGACACACCTGTGGTGGTGGAAAGCCGCCTGGCGCGACCATGGTCACGGGCACCGGGCGGCTTGGATTGGTGAAGTGGGCCTGATTTTACGAGCCGTTGCGCCCCTGTGTGACAAAGCCGACAGCGTTGCTTGCTGGGATATACGCCGATTTCCGAAAATGTTACAAAAACAGGCACAAAATTCATGAATTGCCGGCATCCTGCGCCGGGCGCTCCAGCGTCCAGCGGGTGAGCCGGCCCTGCACGAATTCGCAGCTCACGAAGGATTCGGTGCCATCGCGCCAGCGGAAGACCTCGGGCTGCTCGCCTTCGGGCGAGAGGCGCTCGCCCAGCGAGCGCGTCATGGCAACCACATGCACCAGCGGCAGGCGGGGCTTGAGCTTGGCATTGAGCATCACCGCGCTGCCCACATAGCCAATGGGCCGCTCGGCGGCCCGCTTCATCACGGTGAGCAGCCGGGTGAAGTGCAGCAGCAGCCACATCATGATGCCGCCGGAGACGGCCAGCACCCCCATCCATTGGTAGTTCTGGTAGGCCGCCCACAGCAGGATCAGCAGGCCCAGCGGGATCAACAGGTTTCGCACGTTCATGGGCGCTATTGTGCAATGCGCAAGCGCGCCGGGGCGGCAATATATCTCCTACACTTCGTGCCAGTCGCTTTCCTGTCCACCTTCGCCGCGCATGTCCCTGAGCTTCGCCACCCTGTTCGCCGCCTTCAGCAAGAGCTTTCTGCTGGTGGTGGCCACCATGCTGCCCATTCTCAATCCGGTGAGCGCCTCGGCGGTCTTCCTGACGCTGACCGAGGGCGCCTCGGTCGCCACCCGCCGCCGCCTGGCCACGCGCATCGCGGTCAATGTCACGCTGCTGACCATCTTCTTCATGCTGGTCGGCTCGTACATGCTGGACGTGTTCGGCCTGTCGATCGACATCGTGCGCGTGGGCGGCGGCCTGCTGGTGGCCTATATCGGCTGGAACATGATCAACGCCAGCTCGTCCGAAGGCCGCACCGAGAAGCTGGCCGACGCCTTCACCCCCGAGATGGCGCGCCGCCGGGCCTTCTACCCGCTGACCTTCCCGCTCACCTACGGGCCGGGCAGTCTGGCCGCCACCATCACCGTGGGCGTGAGCCTGATCGACCGCGAGCCGGTCGCCACCGTCGTCAGCGTGGTCGGCGCCGCCCTGGGCAGCGTGGTCGTGGGCGGGGTGCTGCTGCTGTGCAACCGCTATGCCGACAAGCTGCTGCGGCCCCTGGGCGAGACCGGTACCGTCGTTTTCCTGCGCATCTCGGCCTTCATCCTGCTATGCCTGGGCATACAAATTGCCTGGAGCGGCATGGGCAACCTTATCAGCGACGCGATCCGGCACGGCGTGCTGGAGGCGTTCCAGCATTCCGGCGTGCGTGCACGCTGATCGTTCCACTCCTGGGAGATTCCATGCAATACCGCCAACTGGGCAGCAGCCCCCTGAAAGTATCCGCGCTGTGCCTGGGCACGATGATGTTCGCCGACCAGACCGACGAGGCCGCCGCCGCGGACATCCTGGCCGATGCGCGCGAGCGCGGCGTCAACTTCGTCGACACCGCCGATGTCTACAGCAAGGGCGGCTCCGAATCCATGCTGGGCCGGCTGCTGCAGGGCCAGCGCGACGACTGGATCGTCGCCACCAAGCTCGGCAACGCCATGGACGCGCAGCCCAACCACGGCCACTACTCGCGCGCCTGGGTGTTGCGCGAGGCCGAGGCCAGCCTGCGGCGGCTGCAGACCGGGCACATCGACATCCTCTACCTGCACCGCGACTATGTGGGACTGAACCTGGAGGAGCCCTTGCGGGCGCTCAAGGCGCTGCTCGACGCGGGCAAGATCCACTACTGGGGCATCTCCAACTTCCGCGGCTGGCGCATTGCCGAGGCGGCGCACCTGGCACGCCAGATCGGCATGCCGCAGCCGGTGGTCTGCCAGCCCTACTACAACCTGCTCAACCGCGGGCCCGAGACCGACATCCTGCCCGCCTGCCAGCACTACGGCATCGGCGTGGTGCCGTTCAGCCCGGTGGCGCGCGGCGTGCTCAGCGGCAAATACCTGCCGGGCCAGCAGCCACCGGCCGACAGCCGCGCCGGCCGCCAGGACCGGCGCATGATGCAGACCGAGTTCCGCCAGGAATCGCTCGCCATCGCCCAGCAGGTGCAGCAGCATGCCCGCGCGCGCGGCCTCACCGCCGCGCAGTTCGCCACCGCCTGGGTGCTGGCGCACCGCGCGGTCAGCGCGGTCATCGCCGGGCCGCGCACGCTGCAGCAGTGGCAGGACTATGCGCCCGCGGCGGACTACGCGTTCACGCCGGACGACGAGGCCTTCATCGACGGCCTGGTCACGCCCGGCCATCCCTCCACCCCGGGCTACAACGACCCGGCCTATCTGTGGGAGTCGGGGCGCTGAGCCGCCCTGGAGGCCGTGCTTGATTATTGATTTTTAACATTGATGAGTAATTATTTATTAATTAAGTAAATAAAATTGGCCCCCAATTGGTTGATTTCTCGATAGGGCGGCGGTATGGGCAAGGTACACACTCTGGCGCGTGGCATGCTGGTGGGCGCGGCATGCATGCTCGGTGCGGCAGCGTGGGCGGTGCAGCCGGTCGTGTCGTGCACCACGGACACCTCGGTCTTCAATACCGGCATCGATGGCAGCAACGGCTTTTCGGTCAACAGCCCCACGTTGGCCATAAACAGCAGCGACAACAACTGGGAAGTCGGCATTTCCACCGCGAACAACGCGGCGTTCAATCCGCCGCCGGACCCGGCCGTTGGCTTCAGCTGGATGCCCGCCACGGTCACCGGCAACCAGGCACCGTGGGCCTGGGTCGATTCGCCGTTCGGCAATGCGCAATGGGTGGCGTGGCCCAATGGCCAGGGCAGCAGGACCTACCAGCCGATCCTCTACCGCTATACCTTCACGCTCGACCCTTCGGTGGATCCGAGCACTTTCAACCTGAATTTCGACATGTATGCCGATGACCTCCTGCAAAAGGTGTACGTCAACGGGCAGCTCTACAAGGACTTCACGCCCAATAACGTCTACACGGAAGGGGTGTCGGGCTTTTCGGCGGCAGGCCGCTATCCGCTGCTGATCAACCAGCATTGGCAGACGGGCAGCAATACCATCCTGCTGCAGACCTCCAACTACCTGATGCCCACCGGCCTGCTGGTGCAGGCCAGCGGCAGTGGCCTGTGCGCGGCGCCGATCAGTGTCGAGAAGACCACCACGCAGACCCAGCCGGTGCAAGCCGGCCAGTCGGTGCCGTTCACGCTGAAGGTGCGCAATGCCGGCACCACCGATGCCAGCGGCACGCAGCTCAGCGATGCGCTGCCGCCAGGGCTGGCCTCGGGCAGCTGGAGCTGCCAGGTGCCTTCGGGCGGAGCCGCGGCCTGCCCGACGCCCGCCAGCGGCAGCCTGCCATTGAATGCGACGCTGGGGCAGTTCCCCAGTGGCAGCGAACTGGTGTTCACCATCAATGCGCTGGTGGCCCAGCAAGCGAATCTGCCCGCGAGCGGCGTGATCACCAATACCGCCACCCTGGCGCCGCCAGCCTCGGCGCCCGATGCCTGCAAGCCCACGCCGGCCATGCCATCTCCGTGTGAATCCAGCGCCAGTGTGTCCACCGGCGCGGTGGTGGCGCTGACCAAGCAGGCCAGCGGCAGCGGGCCGTTCTTCCCCGGCGCGGCGCTCAGCTACACGCTCGAAGCCAGCAATGTGGGCTCGGTGGATGCATCTGGCAGCCAGATTTCCGACACCTTGCCTACGGGGCTGGTCGATGGCACCTGGACCTGCCAGTCGCCGCCCGGCAGCCAGGCGCTTTGCCCCTCGCCGGCCTCCGGCAGCTTCAGCGGCAACAGCTTCTCGCAGACGATCACCCAGCTGCCCGCGCACAGCCGCCTGCTGTTCACCGTGAATGCGGTGGTCGATCCGGCGTATGCCGGGCAGTCCACCGTCACCAACACCGCCCAGCTCGCGCCGCCCGAAGCGCTGGCCGCCAGCTGCTACAACGCGGCCACCCAGGCCAGCAGCAGCGCGCCCTGCCAGGCCTCGGCCGATGTGCTGCTGTCGGCCCGGCCGGTGGCGAGCCTGGCCAAGCAGGTGAATGCGAGCGAGCAGGTCAAGCCCGGCCAGAGCCTGGTCTACACGGTGACCGCAACCAATACCGGCACGGTCGCGATCCAGGGCGCGCAGCTGGCCGACGCACTGCCGGCGGGCATTGCCTCGGGCACCTGGACCTGCGTGGGCAGCGCCTGCCCGGCGGCATCGGGCAGCCTGCCGCTGGCAGCCAGCATCGCCAGCTGGCCCGCGGGGCAGTCGCTGGTCTATACCATCCAGGCGGTGGTGGACAAGGCGGCCAGCGGCACCATCACCAATACTGCGGTGCTGGGCCTTGATCCTGCGGCTGGCGGCAGCTGCAATGGCAGTGCCGATTCCTGCAGCGCCCAGGCGTCGAGCCAGGTAGCGAATACGCCGGCTTCTTCTCCCACTCCGGTGCCGGCGAATGCGGCCTGGGCCCTGCTGATGGCTGCCTTGGGCGTGCTGGCCGCTGCTGTGCGGCTGCAGGCTGCGGCCAAGCGCTAGTGCACGCAGCGCCGTAGAGCTCGCTCAGGCGGAAATGCGGTGCAGCAGCGCGCGCTTGGCGATCGCGCTGCGGTGCACCTCGGAGGCGCCGTCGTAGATGCGGAACGGCCGCACCTGGCGGTAGATCATGGACACCGGCGTGTCGCTGGAGATGCCGAGCGCGCCGCAGATCTGCACCGCCGAATCGGCCACCGCGCCCACGGCTTCCGAGACGAAGACCTTGGCCATCGACGAATGGTGGCGGATGGATTCGCCCGCGTCCAGGCGCCGGGCGACGTCGCGCGTGACCATGCGCGCCGCATAGAGCTGGATATGCGCATCGGCGATCATGGCCTGCACCATCTGGTGGTCGCCGAGCCTGGCGCCGTAGGACTCGCGGCGCGCGGCGTAGTCCTGCGCGATGTCCATGGCGCGCGAGGCCAGGCCGATGAAGCGCATGCAATGGAACAGCCGCGCGCCTTCTAGCCGCAGCTGGGCGTATTCCAGCCCGCGGCCTTCCTCGCCGATCAGCGCCTCGGCGCGCACGCGGCAGTTCTCCAGCACGATTTCTCCATGGCTGCTCAGCGCGAACGGCTCCAGGTTGGGTATGTCGCGCACCAGGCGGTAGCCGGGGGTGTCGGTATCCACCAGGAACCAGGAGGCGCCGGCCTCGGTACGCGCCACCACGATCGCCACCTGGGCCTGCACCGCGCCGGTGATGAACCATTTGTGGCCGTTGAGCTCCCAGCCGCCGTTGTCCAGCCGCCGTGCGGTGGTTTCCAGCATGCGCGGATCGGACCCCACGCCGGGCGCCGGCTCGGTCATCGCGAAGCACGAGCGCAGCCGCCCCAGGCGCAGCGGCTCCAGGTAGCGGCGCTGCTGCTCGGGCGAGCCGAGTTTCTCCAGCGCGAAGATGTCGGGCTGGGTGGGCGGTGCGCATTGCAGCGCGGCCGGGCCGAGAAAGCTGCGGCCCGCTTCTTCGAGGTAGCTGCAGCACTCCTCCCACGACAGCACCAGCCCGCCGTCGGCGGCGCGGCCCCGTGCCGGGCCGAGGCCGCGCGCCAGCGCCTGGCGCTGCAGCTCCAGCGTGGCCGCATGCACCGCGCCGGCATCGCCGGCCGCGAGCAGCTGCTCCTGCGGGATCACCTGGGTCTGGATGAAATCCCGCAGCCTGGCGATCAGGGCCTGGAATTCGTGGTCTGTGCGTGTCTTCATCGCTGGATGTCTTGGTCAATATGGCGTACCTGTCATGATAGGTTGATTGGCCTTGTTGAGCAATACCTGTTATGACAGCATGTGACGGGCCCAATGCGATGCGCCGTGTTTTCGCTTTATAGTGCGGGTCACACCATGCCTTCATCCAAGCTCAATGACCGCCGGGAGCCCCCCGGTTCGCCGGCTGAGGCCGGGCCTTCCGAATCCGAACTGCCGCTGTTCGCGCAGGTGCAGCACAGCCTGCGCCAGGGCATCCTGCAAGGGCGCCTCGCCCCGGGGCAGAAGCTGCCGTCGGAGTCGCAGCTGCAGTCGCAGTTCGAGGTGAGCCGCATCACGGTGCGGCAGGCGCTGTCGGCGCTGCAGGCCGAGGGGCTGATCGAGACCTTCAACGGCAGGGGCAGCTTTGTCACCCAGCCCGCGAATGCGCCGCGCCTGGGCATGCTCACCGGCTTCTACGACCATATGCGCGCCAAGGGGCACAGCGCCGAGGGGCGGATTCTTTCGGTGCGCACCGTCAAGGCCACGGCCCGCCTGGCGCATGTGCTGCGCACCGGGGCTGGCGCGCAGCTGACCTCGATCTCCACCGTGCGCCTGGCCGACGGCGAGGCGGTGGTGATCGGCAGGCTGGTGATGCAGCCCGAGCTGGCGCAAAGGCTGCTGGCGCACGATCTGGAAACCGCGGACGCGATGGCCGTGCTCGAGGCGCGGCTCGGCTACCGGCTGGACAGCACCCATATCGAGGCCAGTGCGGTGGCCGCGGGGGTGGAGCGCGGCCGGGCGCTGGGTGTTGCGCCCGCGGCCCCGCTGCTGCGCATGAGCTTCGTGCCGCACGACATCGAGGACCGGCCGCTGCTGTTTGCCGAGATGTTCTTCCGGCCCGACAGGTTCAGCTACAAGGCGGTGATCCGGCGTTAGGGTGTGAGTCCTGGTGTTAATTCCAGCCCCAGCGCCGCAGGTACTGGCCAGTCTGCGATGCCAGCCTTTGGCGCAGCCGCTGCAGCAGCGCCTGGGCCCGGGGCTGCAGCAGCGGCATGCCGGGCGGCTGCGCGGGCAGCTGGGCCAGCAGCCGGGTGGCGACGTCCTGGGCGGTGCGCCGCAGCAGGGTGGGAGACAGGCGCAAATCCTTGGCCAGGCGGGCGAGCGCGTTTGCATCCGCTTGCGCAGGCGTGGCCGCGCCGCCGATGCGCATGGCCAGGGTGCCGGCCAGGCCGGGATAGAGCCGGGTGCACATCAGGTCGTAGAACGGCGCCAGGCGCCATGCCCCGGCCTCGGTCTGCTGCATGGACAGGTTCTTGGCATGTGCGTCGAGGTTGCCGGCGAACAGGTTGAAGAAAACCCAGCGCGCCAGCTGCTGCAAGTCCTCGGCCGGCACCGCGCTGCTGTCGCGCACCTGGGCGGCGCACTGCGCGAGCGACGGGCCGCCGTCGGCCTCGTACTTGAGCGTGGACGGCAGGCCGTGCAGCTGGCACATGTCGAGCTGCGGCAGCCGCCGCATCAGGCCCGCCGCCGCGCCCACGCGGTCGAAACGCCGCACCACGCAGGCCTGCGTGAGCGGCTCATAGAAGGTCTCGGCCACGCGCAGGCCGCAGCGGCTTGCCAGCTGCATCACAAAGGCTTCGTTGGCGGCGGACTGCCATACGCCTTCGAGCCGCATGTCGGGCTTGACGATGTGCGTGCTGGGCGCGGTGTTCTCGGGCAGGAATACTGCGGCCTCCCAGGGCGCCGCCGATGCATCCCACAGTGCCACCGACAGCTTGTACTGCGCGCCGGATAGCGAAATGCGCGTGTCCTGCAATGCCGGCAGGCTGGCCTGCCCCTGCAGGTGATCGCGCAGCGCTGCCCAGCTGGTGGGCGCATAGTGCTCATCGTCGGGCAGGCGGCCTTGCGGCACCAGCACATAGGCGCCCACCGTGTCGCCAGCCACTGCGCGCAGCATGCCGAAAAGCGTGGTGGTCTGGGCCCGCATTTGCAGCAGCTCGCGCATGCGGCCTTCGGGCAGCAGGTTCTCGAACAGCGCCTGCACTGCGGCGCCTGCGTGCCAGCCGGGCTGCAGCGGCAACTGGCCAAGCAGCCCTGCCGAAGGTGTGGCCAGGTAGGCCTCGGCATAGGCAAAGCCGAACTCGGGCGCGCTGCGCAGCAAGCCCAGGCAAATGCCGTCCTTGAATACCTGCAGCTGCGCTGCCGGCGCCGCCATGTTCAGGCCCCCTTCGCGGCGGCTGGGCCAGTGTGGTAGGGGGCCGGCCCACTCTCGCCCGCCAGCAGCGTGCGCGGCTGGGCGATCAGGTCTATGCCCAGCACCTGCAGCACGTCCAGCACCTTCTGCAATTGCAGCGTGGGCTTGCCGGCTTCCAGTTCCACGACGAAACGGTTGCCCGTGCCTGCCAGCCCGGCCAGGTCGGCGCTGGTCAGCCCCAGCCGCTTGCGCCGCGCCCGCACGATGGCGCCTATGCCCTGGGGCGTGAGCGGCGTGGAGTCGAAGGTGGTCATGGCATGATTACCGTACGGGAATAATGCTCGACTATAGCGGGTATTGCGGCTTTTTGATTACCGAGCGGGATTTTCAGCGGAGTTGAGAGGGATTTGTTCCCGATCGGTAATCGATTGGGTTTGCGCTGCTCAGGCCAGCGGGCCGGCCGACAGGATCTCGCCCAGGGGCTTGCGCGGCGACGGTGTTTCGCGCTCGGCCAGGTCCGGCGGCAGCGTGGCCTTGTCGCCGCGCTCGCCGATGGCCACCAGGCATTCCACCGCCCATTGCTCGCCAAGCCGCAGCACCCGGCGGGCGGCCTCGGCATCGATGCCGCCCATGGCGTGCGTGGCCAGGCCCATGTGGTGGGCCTGCAGCGCCAGGTAGCCCCAGGCGCAGCCGGTGTCGAAGCTGTGCTTGCCCGAGGCGCTGCGGTCGGACAGCACCACCAGCAACGCGCCCGCATTCAGGCACCAGCGGCGGTTGCCTTCATTGGGGATGGTAGAGAATTCCGCCCAATGCGCATCGCCGTGCAGCGAATAGGCAAAGTGCCAGGGTTGCTTGTTGCTGGCCGAGGGCGCCCAGCGCGCGGCCTCCACCATCTGTTCGATCTGCTGCGCGCTGAGCGGCCGGCCCGAGAAGGCCCGGGGCGAGAAGCGGTCGAGGAACTGGCTGTGGATGGGATGCGGGGAATGGCGGGGTGCTTGCATGGTGCTTGGCTCGTACAAAAGCGCCAAGCATGCCATAGCCTCGCCAGGGCTGCGCGGCAGCCGCGCCATGCCCTCAGCTGCGATCAGCCGCGAACGCGCTCCACCAGCTTGAACGTGCCCGTGGCCATGCCCAGCAGGTCGCCGGCGTCGTTGCGCAGCTCGCCGCGCACGAAGGACAGGCTCTTGCCGCGCTTTTCGCATACCGCGGTGCAGATCACGTCGCCCGCGGCGGGCGCGATGTAGTGGATGGTGAGGTCCACCGTCACCACGCCATAGCGGGCGGGGTCGTGCGCGCGCGCCGCGCACGACAGGCCCACGTCCAGCAGCGTGGCGATGGCGCCGCCGTGCATGTCGCCGCGGCTGTTGGTGTATTGCTGCTGGTAGGGCATGCGCACGCGCGCGCTGTCGCCGCCGATGGCTTCGCCCTTGAGCTGGAAGGCCGCGGCCATGGCCATGGGCAGGCCGAAGATCACATGGTCGGGCTCGGAGTGGTGGGTGGTGTCGGTCATGGATAGGGAAAAGCTGCCGGCGCGCAGGGCGGCGCCAGCGGCGATTTTGCGCGATAAAGGCCGGGGTGGCGCAGTGCGGCCGCCCCGGCCTGTCGCCTACTTGGCTGCCGCGCTCTCGGCGCCGTAGGTCTTGACCAGGTAGTCCACGATGGGCGCGATGTCGGCTTCGGGGAAGGGCGCGCCAAACGGCGTCTTCATTTTCTTGACCGTGGCCTCCCAGTAGCTGCGCGGCGAGGTGTGGGGCTGGGTCTGGACATACTGGGCCGAGTGGCACATCAGGCAGTTGGCCAGCGCCAGCTGGTAGCCGGGCAGGGTGCTTTCCTTGTAGATGGCGGTCTCGGCCGGCAGCGTGATCTCCAGCGCCTGGGCTTGGCCCAGGCCCAGGCCCGCGGCCAGCAGGAAGGCGCTCTTCAGGATGGTGGTTTTCATGATCGGCCTCCTCCTCACACCACGCTCACGCGCACGGTTTCCACCACATTGCGCATGTAGCCCGCGGGGTTCCACAGCGCCTCCATCGGCTGGCCCTGGCCGGCGCGGTTGACCGCGCGCACCTTGAGCTCGTAGGTGCCCTTCTTTGGAGGCTTGAAGCTGGCCTTCCACTCGCGGAACGAGTAGCGGCTGACCTCGTCGCCCAGCTTGGCCGCCTGCCAGCTCTTGCCGCCGTCGCTGGAGATGCTGACCTCGGCAATGCCCTGGCCGCCGTCGAAGGCGATGCCGCGCAGCACCACCTCCTTGCCGGCCTTGAGCCGGGCGCCGTCCTGGTGGCTGGTGATGAACGAGCGCGTGTTGAAGCGGTTGATCGGCACGGTCTTGGTAGGTCCCTTGCCCTGCGGCGTGCAGGCGCAGGCATTGGCCGGGATGCGGTAGGCCGAAGCCATCCAGAAGCCGTCGAACACCTTGTCCAGCACCTGGATGTCGTTGACGTGCTTGATCCAGTAGGTGCCGTAGTAGCCGGGCACGACCAGGCGCAGCGGGTAGCCGTTGAGCATGGGCAGGTCCTGGTCGTTCATCGCCCAGGCCAGCATGACCTCGCCGTCCATCGCGTGGTCGATGTCCAGCGCCTTCACGAAGTCCGGGCCGCCGTCGATCGGGGGCTTGTCCATGCCGTTGAAGCTGACCTGCACCGCGCCGGGCTTGAGGCCGGCCTTCTCCAGCACGCGCTTGAGCGGCACTCCGGTCCACTTGGCATTGCCCATGGCGCCGTTGCCCAGCTGCCCGCCATTGGCGCGCGGCGCAAAAAAGCCCCGGCTGTTGCCCGAGCACTGGTGCACCGCCACGAGGCTCACCGGTTCGCCCAGGGCTTTCAACTCGGCCAGCGACAGCGTGAGCGGGGTGTTCACCAGGCCGCCGATGCTGACGCGGAATTCCTCGGGCTTGATGTCGGTGGGAATGCCGCTCCAGTGGTAGCGCACGAAAAATGCGTCGTTGGGCGTGATCAGCCCGTCGTTGAACACCTCGAACGGCGTCTCCAGCTGCGGCGGGCGGCTGGTTTGCAGGATCAGCGGGCGCTTTTGCGGAAAGCTCACCATCTCGCGCACGCCGTTGGCAAACGGCAGCGTGACTTGCGCGGGCGCCGTGGTGGCGGCCAGTGCCCGCATGGTGGGGCTCAGCAGTGCTGCGCCCGCGCCGGCGGCCTGCAGCCAGTGGCGGCGGCTGCCGTGGGCCGGCAGTGCGGTTGGGGGCGGATGGGCGTGGCTTTTCATCGGTGGTCTCCTGAGAATGCTGGTTATGAACCGACAGCGCAGCCCTGTGCATGCCTGCACGCATAGGGCTGCGGTTGCCCATGTTACGCAGCTTGGGGCGTTGCCGATAGCCCGCTCATGGAGCCACGCCGCACCAATCCATGGAGCCACCCTGCTGCACGAACGCCCGCAGCGTAGCGCCGAAGCCGGGCGCATCCAGAATGTCCAGGTGGCCGGCCTTGGCAAAGGCCGCCACCTGCGCCGGCGGGCCGCCGCGGCCCTGCAGCGACTGCAGCAGCGCATCGGTGCGCGCCGGCCGCACCAGCGTGTCCTGCCCCGCGCGCAGCACCAGCACCGGCCCGGCATAGCGCCGCAGCCGCTCGTCGCTGGGGTAGCGGTCGCGCAGCAGCAGCGCCACCGGCAGCCAGCCATAGTGGTCGCGCACCGTGTTCAGCATGTTGTCGAAAGGCGTGACCAGTGCCAGCTGCGCCACCGGCCGGGCCGCGGCCAGCGCCGCCGCAACGCCGCTGCCCAGGCTGCGGCCGATGACGGCAATGCGCCCGAGCGGGTGGCGCCGCCGCACTTCGTCGAACAGCGCGATGGCGTCCTGCTCCAGCATGGCCTCGGTGGGCACGCCATCGCTTGCGCCGTAGCCGCGGTAGGCCAGCAGGTACAGGCTGTGCGCCGGCAGCCATGCGCGCAGGCGCGCCAGGTTGCCTTCTATGGCTTCGGCATTGCCGCCCAAGTAGATCGCCGCGTCGGCGGCCGGTGCCGGGCCGGGGTGGCTTTGCCAGCCGCGCAGCACCACGCCGCCGCGCGCCAGCGCCAGATTGGTTTGCGCCGCCTCCACGCGCGTGAGCTGCGGCCAGTACATCAGCCGGCGCTGCAGCACGAGCATCAGCAGGCATGCGGCGAGATAGAGCAGCGCGGCAATGGCCGCGCCCCAGAGGGCGATGGTGGCGGGCAGGCTGGTCATGGGGGGCCGCTGTCCGGTGCCTCGGGCTGCGTTACGCCTTCATCGGACCAGCCGCTCACCTCCATGCCCAGGCCCAGGCCTTGCACCAGCAGCAGCAATTTGCCCAGCGAGCAGCGCTCGGGCATGCTCACCCCAGCTTGGCCTTCAGCATCTCGTTCACCTGCCCCGGATTGGCCTTGCCCTTCGAGGCCTTCATCACCTGGCCGACCAGGGCGTTGAAGGCCTTGTCCTTGCCGGCCTTGTACTGCTCGACGTTCGCGGCATTGGCGGCGATCACCGCGTCGATGATCTGCTCCAGCGCACCGCTGTCGCTCATCTGCTTGAGGCCCTTGGCGTCGATCACGGCGTCCACGTCCTGGCCTTCGCCTGTCCACAGCGCCTCGAACACCTGCTTGGCGGCGTTGTTGCTGATGGTGCCGTCCTGGATGCGGGCGATCAGCGCGCCGAGCTGCACGGCGCTGACCTTCACCGCGTCCATGCCGATTTCCTCGTGGTTCAGGCGGCGCGAGATCTCGCCCATCACCCAGTTGCTGGCCAGCTTGGGCTGGCCGCAGGCCTTGGCGGCGGCCTCGAAGTAGTCGGCCATGGCCTGGCTTTGCGTCAGCGTGGTGGCGTCGTATTCGGGCAGCTGGTAGTCGGCGACGAAGCGCTCGGCGCGCTGGCGCGGCAGCTCGGGCATGGCGGCCTTGACCTGCTGCACCCAGCTCTCGGCCACCACCAGCGGCGGCAGGTCGGGGTCGGGGAAGTAGCGGTAGTCGGCCGAGTCTTCCTTGGTGCGCATCGCGCGGGTCTCGCCGCTGTCGGGGTCGAACAGCACAGTGGCCTGCTGGATGGCGCGGCCGTCCTCCAGCTCCTCGATCTGCCAGCGGATCTCGTAGTCGATCGCGATCTGCATGTTCTTGAAGCTGTTGAGGTTCTTGATCTCGCGGCGCGTGCCCAACGGCGCACCGGGCTTGCGCACCGAGACGTTGGCGTCGCAGCGAAACGAGCCTTCCTGCATGTTGCCGTCGCAGATGCCGATCCAGGTGACGATCTTGTGCAGCTCCTTGGCGTAGGCCACGGCCTCGGCGGTGGAGCGCATGTCGGGCTCGGTCACGATCTCCAGGAGCGGCGTGCCGGCGCGGTTCAGATCGATGCCCGACTGGCCGATGAATTCGTCGTGCACCGATTTGCCGGCGTCTTCCTCCAGGTGGGCGCGCACCAGACGCACGGTTTTTTTCTCGTCGCCAACGAAGAAGCCCACTTCGCCACCTTGCACCACCGGGATCTCGAACTGGCTGATCTGGTAGCCCTTGGGCAGGTCGGGGTAGAAGTAGTTCTTGCGCGCGAAGATGCTGGTGGGCGCGATGTGCGAGCCCAGGGCCAGCCCGAGCTTGATGGCGCATTCCACCGCCTTGCGGTTCATGACCGGCAGCGTGCCGGGCAGGGCCAGGTCCACCGCGCAGGCCTGGGTGTTGGGCTCGGCGCCGAAGGCGGTGCTGGCGCGGCTGAAGATCTTGGACTGGGTGGCGAGCTGCGTGTGGGTCTCGAAGCCGATCACCACTTCGTAGCCGTTGATGAGTTGGGCGGTCATATCAGGCGATATAAAAAAGTGAGCTGCTAGCGCTTGTTGTATATTGATTTCAGATGGTTTTGTTATTGAAAACAATATGTATCAAGCGCTGCCAGCTATGGTTTTCAGATGCCAGCGGGCTGGCGCAGGTGGTGGTCGGTGGCTTGCTGCAGGCGGTGCGCGGCGTTGAGCAGCCGGCCTTCGGCAAAGTAGTTGCCGATGAGCTGCAGGCCCACGGGCATGCCTCCTTCGCCGAAACCGGCCGGCACCGAGAGGCCGGGCAGGCCGGCCAGCGAGGCGGGCAGGGTGTAGATATCGGCCAGGTAGTTGGCCAGCGGGTCGCTCTTGCCGCCGAGCTGCCAGGCCACGGTGGGCGCGGCGGGGCCGGCGATCAGGTCGCACTGCTGGAACGCGGCCTGGAAGTCGTCGGCGATCATGCGGCGGATCTTCTGCGCCTGCAGGTAGTAGGCGTCGTAGTAGCCGTGCGAGAGCACATAGGTGCCGATCATGATGCGGCGCTTGACCTCGTCGCCAAAGCCTTGGGCGCGGGTCTTCTTGTACATGTCGAGCAGATCGGCGTAGTCCTTGGCGCGGTGGCCGAATTTCACGCCGTCGAAGCGCGACAGGTTCGACGAGGCCTCGGCCGGCGCGATGATGTAGTACACGGGGATCGACAGCTCGGTGCGCGGCAGGCTGATGGGCACCAGCTTGGCGCCGAGCTTCTCGTATTCCTTGAGCGCGCCGTCCACGGCGGCGCGCACGTCGTCGGCCAGGCCGTCGCCGAAGAATTCGGCGGGGATGCCGATGCGCAGGCCGTCGAGGCTGTCGTTCAGCCGGGCGCTGAAGTCTTCGGCGGGCATGTCCAGGCTGGTGGAGTCACGGTCCGCATCGGGGCCGCACATGGCCGACAGCAGCAGCGCGCAGTCTTCGGCGCTGCGGGCCATGGGGCCGGCCTGGTCCAGGCTGGAGGCGAAGGCGATCATGCCGTAGCGGCTGGCGCGGCCATAGGTGGGCTTGATGCCGGTGATGCCGCAAAACGACGCGGGCTGGCGGATGGAGCCGCCGGTGTCGCTGCCGGTGGCGGCGGGCGTGAGAAGCGCGGCCACCGCGGCGGCCGAGCCGCCGGACGAGCCGCCGGGCACGCGGCTGGTATCCCAGGGATTGGCCACCTTGGCGATGGCCGAGTTCTCGTTGGCCGAGCCCATGGCGAATTCGTCCATGTTCAGCTTGCCCAGCGTCACGCAGCCGGCCTCGGCCAGGCGGCTGACCATGGTGGCGTCGAACGGCGAGCGGTAGCCGGCCAGCATCTTGCTGGCGGCGGTGGTGGGAAAGTCCTTGGTGACGAACAGGTCCTTGTGCGCGATCGGCACGCCGGCCAGCGGCGCGGCCGTGCCGGCGGCGAGTTGGGCGTCGGCGGCCTTGGCCTGGGCCAGCGTCACTTCTTCGTTGATGGACACGTAGGCGCCCAGGTGCTGGTGCGCGGCGGCACGGGCCAGGAAGTGCTGTGCCGCCTCGGTGGCGGACAGCTCGCGGCCCTTGAGCGCCTGGGCCAGCCGGGCCACGCTCATCTCGTGCAAATCGGTAGGAATGCTCATGCGGATCTCGTTGTCATGGGGTGGGGCGGCAGGCGCTGCGGCCTGCGGCCCGGATCGGGCGGGGAGGGGGCTGGGCAGCCTATTCGATGACCTTGGGCACCAGGAACATGCCCTTTTCCACAGCCGGCGCGCTCTTTTGGTTGGCCGCGCGCACGTCCGGGCCCTGGGGCTCGCTCGCCAGGTCTTCGCGCAGGCGCAGCCGCACCTGCTCGATGGCGGCCACCGGATGCGCCAGCGGAGTGACGCCCGCGGTGTCCACGGCGCGCATTTGCTCCACCACGTCGAAAAAGCTGTTCAGTTGCGCGAGCATGCGCTCGCTTTCGGGGCCGGAGAGTTCAAGCCGCGCCAGGTTGGCGATGCGGCCGATGTCGTCTTGGGTGAGTGCCATAGCTGGGTATGTGTAAACCGGTCGTAAATACCCCATAACGGGTACCCGGTCAAGCGAGTTATTCACAGGGGATGCGGTATTATCCCGCCTTTGGCGCAGCATGGGCTTAACCTCGGTCTTTTGCGCCAATCCTTCCATCTGCACCCCTTATTTTGATCCAAGAACCGGGCGACAGCGCGCCGAAGTGCCGCTTGTGCCCAGAGGAATCCTGAATGTTCGGAGCGTTCCGCCGCTACTTTTCCACCGACCTGGCCATTGACCTGGGCACCGCCAACACGCTGATCTTTGCCCGCGACAAGGGCATCGTGCTGGACGAGCCCTCGGTGGTCGCCATCCGCCACGAGGGCGGCACGCACGGCCGCAAGGTGATCCAGGCCGTGGGCCGCGAGGCCAAGGCCATGCTGGGCAAGGTTCCCGGCAACATCGAGGCCATCCGCCCGATGAAGGACGGCGTGATCGCCGACTTCCTGATCACCGAGCAGATGATCAAGCAGTTCATCAAGATGGTGCACCCGCGCACGCTGTTCACGCCCAGCCCGCGCATCATCATCTGCGTGCCCTGCGGCTCCACCCAGGTGGAGCGCCGCGCGATCAAGGACGCGGCGCTGAAGGCCGGCGCCACCATCGTCGAGCTGATCGAGGAGCCCATGGCCGCCGGCATCGGCGCCGGGCTGCCGGTGTCCGAGGCCTCGGGCTCGATGGTGGTCGACATCGGCGGCGGCACCACCGAGGTCGGCGTGATCTCGCTGGGCGGCATGGTCTACAAGGGCAGCGTGCGCGTGGGCGGCGACAAGTTCGACGAGGCCATCATCAACTACATCCGCCGCAACTACGGCATGATGATCGGCGAGCCCACGGCCGAGCTCATCAAGAAAAGCATCGGCTCGGCCTTCCCCGGCTCCGAGGTGCGCGAGATCGAAGTCAAGGGCCGCAACCTCTCCGAAGGCGTGCCGCGTAGCTTCACCATCAGCTCCAACGAAGTGCTGGAGGCCCTGACCGAGCCGCTCAACCAGATCGTCTCGTCGGTCAAGAACGCGCTGGAGCAGACTCCGCCCGAGCTGGGCGCCGACATTGCCGACCGCGGCATGATGCTGACCGGTGGCGGCGCGCTGTTGCGCGACCTGGACCGCCTGCTGGCCGAGGAAACCGGCCTGCCGGTGCTGGTGGCCGAGGAGCCCCTGACCTGCGTGGTGCGCGGCTGCGGCATGGCCCTGGATACGCTGGACCGCAAGGGCAGCAGTATCTTCACCAGTGAATAATTGACGATTCCCCGGAGCCAGAAACGCCGCTCGGCGCAATAATGGCAGGCGCAGGTCACTATGGTTACCATAGCGGCCTGCGCTTTTGGTTTATAGATGAGCCCGCATGCCCACCAACTCCTTTGACAGTGGTGTACCGGCGTTTCGCCAGCAAGGTCCGTCGCCGCTGATACGGCTGGCGGTCTATGGCGCGCTGGCGCTGTTCCTGATGGTGGCGGACGTGCGCTTCAAGCTCACCGATCCGGTGCGCCGCGCGGTCGCCACCGTGCTGTATCCGCTGCAATGGGTGATGCTGCAGCCGGTGCAGCTGGTGCACGAGGGCGCGCGCTACTTCGAGTCGCTGGCCGAGGCCCAGGGCCGTGTGCAGAACGCCGAGAAGAAGATGACCGAATGGGGCCTGCGCGCCAACCAGGTCGAAGCCATGCAGCTGGAGAACCAGCGGCTGCGCGCACTGCTCGAGCTGCGCCCGCGCCTGGCCACCTCGGCGGTCGCCGCGCAGGTGATCTACGAAACCGCCGATGCCTATACCCGCCGCGTGGTGATCGACAAGGGCGAAGTCGCCGGCGTTGCCCTCGGCTCGCCGGTGATGGACGAGCTGGGCGTGCTGGGGCAGGTGACGCGGGTGTTCACCATGACCAGCGAGGTCACGCTGGTGATCGACCGCGAGCAGAGCATTCCGGTGCTCAACCCGCGCACCGGCGCGCGCGGCGTGGCCTACGGCGATCCGCTGGCCAGCTCGGGCGGAGGCATGGAGCTGCGCTTCATGCCCAGCAATGCCGATATCCAGGAGGGCGACCTGCTCACCACCAGCGGCGTGGACGGCGTGTACGCGCCCGGCCTGCCGGTGGCCAGGATCGCGCGCATCGAGCGCCGGGCCGATTCGCAGTTCTCGCGCGTGTACTGCGAACCGCTGGCGCAGGTGCATGGCGTGCAGTTCGTGATGGTGCTCAAGCCCTTGGGCGAAGACGCACTGCCGGCCAAGCCGCCGCCGCCCGAGAAAAAGCCCGACGGCCCGGCCTCGACGCCGCGCAAGGGACGGCGAGGATGAAACCGCCAAGGGAGATGCTGCCATGATCATGCCGCGCGGGCAGCCGCTGCTGCTGCCGGTCAACCCGGGATTCATCGCCGTCACGCTGCTGCTGGCGCTGATGTGCAACCTGCTGCCGCTGGGCCGCGGGGTATGGGTGCCCGACATGCTGCTGCTGGTGCTGGCCATCTGGGGCGTGCGCGAGCCGCAGCGCGTGGGCATGGGCTGGGCTTTCGTGCTCGGCCTGTGCATGGACGTGCACCAGGCCGCGTTGCTCGGGCAGCATGCCATCGTGTATGCGCTGGTGATGTTCGGCGTGGGGCTGCTGCGCCGGCGCATGGTGTGGCTCAACCTGCTGGAGCAGGCGGTGCAGATGCTGCCGCTGTTCATCGCGGCCGATGTGCTGCAGCTCTTGATGCGCATGCTGATGCGCGGGGGCTTTCCCGGCTGGGGCGCGCTCACGCCGGGGCTGTGGCAGGCGTTGCTGTGGCCGCTGCTGGGCTGGCTGCTGCTGCTGCCGCAGCGCCAGCCGCTGGCGAGCGACGACGACCGCCCGCTGTAGCGCATGACCGAGATCCACAACGCCGAACGAGACCTGGTGCGCTTTCGCGTGCGGGTGGTGGTGATCGGCCTGGTGGTACTGCTGGCGTTCTGCCTGCTGGTGGCGCGGCTGTATGTGCTGCAGGTGGAGCGCTACGAAGACCTGGCCGCGCAGGCCGAGAGCAACCGCACCGCGGTCGTGCCCATCGTGCCCAGCCGGGGGCAGATCTACGACCGCAACGGCGTGGTGCTGGCCACCAACTACTCGGCCTACACGCTGGAGATCACGCCCTACAAGGTGGGCGACCTGGACGAGACCATCGACGAGCTGTCTAAGCTCATCGAGATCACGCCGCGCGACCGGCGCCGCTTCAAGCGCCTGCAGGAGGACTCGCGCAACTTCGACTCGCTGCCGATACGCTCGCGGCTCACCGAGGACGAAGTCGCGCGCTTTGCCGCGCAGCGCTACCGCTTTCCCGGCGTGGACGTGAAGGCGCGGCAGTTCCGCACCTACCCGCTGGGCGAGGTGGGCGCGCACATCATCGGCTACATCGGCCGCATCAACCAGCGCGAGAAAGAGCGCATCGACGACTCCGACGACGCCGCCAACTACCGCGGCACCGAATACATCGGCAAGACCGGCGTCGAGGCCAGCTACGAGCAGCAGCTGCACGGCCAGACCGGTTTCGAGCGGCTCGAAACCACCGCCGGCGGCTTTGCGGTGCGCAAGCTCGGCAGCAACCCGGCCACGCCCGGATCGAGCGTGGTGCTGTCCGTCGACATCAAGCTGCAGAAGATGATCGAGGACCTGTTCGGCGAACGCCGTGGCGTGGCCGTCGCCATCGATCCGCGCAGCGGCGAGATCCTGGCCATGGTGAGCAAGCCCACCTACGACCCCAACCTGTTCGTCGAAGGCATAGACCAGGAGAACTGGAAGGCGCTGAACGAGTCCATCGACCGCCCGCTGCTCAACCGCGCGCTGCGCGGCACCTACCCGCCGGGCTCCACCTACAAGCCCTTCATGGGCCTGGCCGGGCTGGAGACCGGCAAGCGCAGCGCGCAGACCATCATCCAGGACGGCGGCTCGTGGACCTTCGGCGGCCACACCTTCCGCTCGGGCCATGCGCTGGGGCCGGTGGACCTGAACCGCGCGATCCAGCATTCGAGCAACGTGTACTTCTACACGCTGGCCAACGAAATGGGGGTCGACGCCATCCACGACTTCATGAAGCCGCTGGGCTTCGGCCAGATCACCGGCGTCGACCTGCCGGGCGAAGTGCGCGGCGTGCTGCCCAGCAAGGAGTGGAAGCGCAACACCTACAAGCGCCCGGCGCAGCAGCAATGGTTCGCCGGCGAAACCATTTCGCTGGGCATCGGCCAGGGCTACAACAGCTTCACCATCCTGCAGCTCACGCATGCGCTGGCCACGCTGGTGAACAACGGCATCAGCTTTACGCCGCATGTCGGCAAGCGGCTGGTGGATGCGGTCAATGGCGAGCGCACGCTGGTCGAGCTGCCGCCGCCGGTCAACCTGGGCTACAAGCAGGCCAACATCGATGCGGTCAAGCGCGGCATGGTGTCGGTGGTGCAGGCCGGCACCGGCTCGCGGGCCTTTGCCGGCGCGCGCTACCTCTCGGGCGGCAAGACGGGCACGGCCCAGGCCATCAGCATTGGCCAGAACGAAAAATACAATGCCGCCCGGCTGGCCGAGCGCCAGCGCGACCATGCGCTGTACGAGGCCTTCGCGCCGGCGCAGGACCCGCAGATCGCGGTGGGCGTGATCGTCGAGAACGCCGGCTTCGGCGCCGCCACCGCCGCGCCGATCGCGCGGCGCATCGTCGACTACTGGCTGCAGGGCGACTACCCCAGCGAGGCCGACATCGCCGCCATGCAGCGCGGCCAGGCCAATGCGCCCATAGGCATGCCGCGCCGCGCGCAGGACGTGCCGCTGCCGGGCAGCGAGCCCTGAGCTTCAGGGCGCTGCTGCGCGCGCCCGCCAAGCAGAAATGGCGGGTACCGGCAATACCGCAACTGCGGTATTGCCCGCGTCGCGGCGGGCATCTAAAGTGATGCCATTGTCAAGTCTCACATAACACAATTCTCCTGATGGCGCCGGCGCCGTCCATCACCCGTTCGGGTGATGCGGCCCGCAGGCGCTTCTTCTACCGTGGTAGCCAGCGCGGCCATGCACCGGAGCCATTGCCGGCCAGCGCCGATCGACATCATCACTTACCAGGAGAGCCATCCATGAATACCCGTAAGAAAAGCCTGCCGGGCCAGGCTTTCACCGCCGCTGCGGCGCTGGCCAGTGCCTTGCTGTGGGGCTGCGCCTCCACGCCGCCGATGACGGAATTCCCCGCCGGCAACCGTGTGCCGACCGCGCAGGAGGTTTCGGCTGCGCTGGCCGGCAAGTCGTTCGACGTGCCGGCGCGCAACGGCATCCTGCGGGTGGACTATGCGAAGCAAGCCAATGGCCTGGCCATCTTCTACCCCGGCGGCGCGGACACCGGCAGCTGGCGCGCCGAGCCCGGCCGCGTCTGCATGGATTTCAAGCGCCTGCCCGCGGTCTGCAATGACGTGCGGCTGGTCGGTGCCGACCTCTATCTCAAGCAGACGAGCGGCAACGTGATCAAGATGGAGCCGCGCAAATAGCCTCTCGTGCCCCAACCCAGCGCCGCATGGCTGACCCGCCATGCGCCCTGCCATGTGCCTTGCCATGTGCGATTGCCGCGCTGGCGGCCGCTGCACTGCTGGCGGCGAGCCCGCCGCTTGCAGCGCAGGCCCCTGAGCCCCGCGTCATCGCCTACCTGGGCAACGGCCCGAGCGACTCCGAGTGGGCCTGCATGGCCGAGCTGCGGGCGGCCCTGGAAAAGGCCGGCTGGTCGTTCGACGGACAGCTGAGGCTCGAATGGCAAGACGCGGGCCACGAGCCGGCGCGGCTCAAGCCCATGGCCCAGGCGCTGGCGGCGCGCCGCCCCGACGTACTCTTGAGCAACGAGGTCGCGCCGCTCGAAGCCCTGATGCAGGCCACGCAGGAGTTGCCGATCGTCGCCATCGGCACCGGCAACCTCGGCCGGGTCGTCGATGCGCAGGCGCGTCCGCTGGCCAATGTGACCGGCGTTGCGCTGAGCCTGACGGGCCAGCATGTGATCAAGCCGATGGAGGTGCTGCTGCAGGCGTTCCCGGGCGCCCGCCGCATCGGCATGATCGAGAACAATGGCAACCCGCTGCATGTGAAGCCAGGCGGTATCGGTCCCATCCAGGACATGGTGCAGCGGGCCGGCGCGCAGCTGTTGCGGGTGCACTTTTCGGGCGAGGCCGGCATTGCCGGCGCCTGGGAGCAGCTGGCCCGGCTCCAGGTCGATGCGGTGATGGTGCGGCCCGACTCGCCGCCGCTGCTCGCCGAGCATGCGCGGCAGGCCCTGCGGCTGCGGTTGCCGGCGATTTCGCACAACACCTGGTTCAGCAACCGCTATGGCGGCCTGCTCAGCTATGGCGTCATCGGGCGCATCAATTTCTGCGCCCGCGCGGCGCACTACGTCGATCAGCTGCTGCGCGGCCGTCCCGTGGCCGAGCTGCCGGTGCAGCAGCTGTATGAGGCGGGGCTGAACATCAATCTCGATACCGCGCAGCAATTGGGCGTGAAGCTGCCAGCCGCGCTGATCGCGCGCGCCGATCGCTTGGTCAGATCGCAGGCGCCTGCGCTGCCCGTCGGCGGCAATGCCGGCGCCGGTGCGGGGAAAGTACCCTGATGCGCCTGCCCCGCCACAGCCTGTGGCGCACCTACGCCTTGTCTTTTGCGATGCTGGTCACGCTGGCGTTGCTGGCCAGCGGCATCGCGCAGCTATGGCTGATCCGGCGCGAGACCCGCACCGCGGTGGAGATGCTGCAGGCGCTCGAGGCCACCAAGGCCTCGGCCCGCATCGACCGCTTCATCGGCGAGGCCGATGCGCTGCTGCGCTCCAGCCTGTCGCTGCTGGACTCTGGCCATATCGGCGGCGCGGATGCCGAGATCCAGATGGAGCTGTACCGGCTGATGAAGCAGTCGGCCGCGATCCAGGAGCTCTATTGGCTTGACCAGCAGGGCATCGAGCGCGTGCGCGTCTCGCGCATGGGGCTGGATCGTAGCGGCCTGCACGAGGATCGCAGCCAGTCGCCCGAATTCCTGCACGCGCGTGCCACGGCCCCATGGTTTGGCCCCGCCACGTTCGAAGTCAACCAGCCGCGCGTGGTGATGGCGCGTCGCGGCCGGCGGCTGGAAAGCGGCGTGCTCGCCGCGCAGCTCGATCTGGCACAGCTGCGCAATATCATCAACGACACCCGCTTTGGCCGCGAGGGCTATGCCTATGTGGTCGATGGCGATGGGCGGCTGCTGGCGCATCCCGACTTTCTGCAGGTGCTGGCGCGCCCCGACCTGGCCGAGCGGGCGCCGGTGCGTGCGGCCGACGGGCAGGTGGCTGCCGGGGGCGCGCTGATTGAATTCGAGGCGCCCGGGGGCCGCGCCATGGTCGCCCGGGCCGCGCCGCTGAGCGTGCCCCGCTGGCAGCTGATCACCGAGCAGCCGCGCGGCGAGGCCTATGCGCCCTTGCACCGCGCGCTGGCTACCGCGCTGTTGATACTCTTGTTCGCGGTGCTGGCGGGCTCGGCCGTTGGCATCGTGTTGGCGCGCCGGGTGGTGCGGCCTATCCAGCAGCTCGCCGAGGGCGCCGACCGCATCGGCCAAGGCCGGCTCGACCACAGGATCGAGCTGGCGCGCAACGACGAGCTGGGCCAGCTTGCCGCCCGCTTCAACCAGATGGCCGCGCACTTGCACGACTCGTACCAGCTGCTCGAAGCCCGCGTGGCCGAGCGCACGCGCGAACTGCTCGGGGCGAATGCGCTGCTGCGCGCCAAGCGCGAGGAGGCCGAGCAGGCCAGCAAGGCCAAGACGCGCTTCCTGGCCTCGGCCAGCCACGACCTGCGCCAGCCGCTGCACACCATCAGCCTGCTGGTGGGCGTGCTGCGTCGGCAGCCGGTTGCGCCCGAGGTGGGCAGGCTGGTGGACAGCATCCAGGTATCGGTTTCCGCCATGGAAGCCCTGTTCGGCAGCCTGCTCGACATCTCCAAGCTGGATGCCGGCATGTCCCGGCCCAACCTCGCCGACCATGCGCTGGCGCAACTGCTGCACCGGGTGGGGGCCAGCCATGGGCCGCAAGCCGCGCGCAAGCAGCTGCAACTGGCGGTGGCGCCCACGCGCTGCGCGGTACGCACCGACACCATGCTGCTGGAGCGGGTGCTGGGCAACCTGGTGTCGAACGCGATCCGCTATACCGAGCGCGGCAAGATCCTGCTCGGGTGCCGGCGGCGCAGCGGCGGCGTCGAACTGCAGGTCTGGGATACCGGCGTCGGCATCGCGCCGCAGCAGCTGCCGCATGTGTTCGAGGAATTCTTTCAGATCGATAACCCGGAGCGCGACCGCGGCAAGGGTCTCGGGCTGGGCCTGGCCATCGTCAAGCGTACGCTGGAGCTGCTGGAGCACCCGTATGCGCTGCGCTCCACGCCCGGCCGCGGCACCTGTTTTTCTATCCTGCTGCCGTGGGCCGAGGTGCCGCCGCTGGCGCCGGCCCGGCCCGATGCCCTTGTGGGCGGGCGGCGTATCGTTGGTGCGTTCATCGCGGTGATCGACGACGAAGCCGGTACGCGCCGCGCCATGCAGGCGCTGTGCCACAGCTGGGGGGCGCATGTGCTCATCGCAGCTTCGGCCGAGCAATGCCTGGCCCGGCTTGGCGAGCATCTGCGCCATCCCGACCTGATCCTGTGCGACTACCGGCTGCGCGACCGCCACGACGGCCTGGCGGCGGTCGGGCAGGTACGTGCGTGCATAGGCCAGGCGGTGCCGGCGATCATCATCACCGGCGACATTGCGGCCGCCGACCTGCGGCGCGTCACCGACGCAGGCCTGCCGCTGCTGCACAAGCCGGTCGGCGCCGAGCGGCTGCTGGCGGCAATCGAAGCCTTGCTGGAAGCTCACCCATCCGGGGGAGGCAGGCCGGAGCAAACCGATGCAGACTCGGAACATGAAGATCCTGCTGGTCGATGATCACGCCTTGTTCCGCGAAGGTGTTGCGCTGCTGCTCAAGGAGCTCGATCCGGCGGTGCAGGTCTGGCATGCGTCGAACCTCGACGAGGCGCTGGCGGTTCTTGGCGGGGGCGCGGCCGTCGAGCTGATCCTGCTCGACTTCATGCTGCCGGGCACGCACGGGCTGCAGGCGCTGGAGATGCTGCGCGAGCGCCATCCCGGCGTGCCGCTGGTCATGCTGTCTTCGCTGGAAGACCAGGTCACCGTGCTGCGCACGATCCAGCTGGGCGCGATGGGCTTCATCCCCAAATCGGCCTCGTCGAACCAGATGTTCGAGGCGCTGCGCACCATCCTGGCGCACGGCATCTACGTGCCGTCGCTCAGCCTGGCGGGCATGGCGCTGCCCATGCCGCGGCGCCCGTGCACCAGCCCGGCCGAGCTTGGGCTCACCCCCCGCCAGACGCAGGTGCTGCGGCTGATCCTGGAGGGCAAGCCGATGAAGCTGATCGCGCGCGAGCTGGGCCTCAGCCAGAACACCGCGAAAACCCATGTCAGCGCGGTGCTGCGCGCACTCGCCGTCACCACGCGCACGCAGGCGATCGTGGCCGCCAACCGCATGGGCCTGGTGCTGGGCGAAGACGTTTGCTGAGGGCTTGCCCTGCATCACCCGTATGGGTGATGCAGGCGCAGCAGGTTTCTTTTACCGTTGGATACAGCGAGGACGCTCACGCTGGAGGTGCTGGCTGCCGCGCATGACGAGAAACCCGAAAACAGCGATCAGGAGAGAGACCCATGGATATCCGCAAGAAAGACTTGCTGGCCCACGCTTTCGCAAGCGTTGCAGCAATGGCGCTGACCGCCTGCGGCGGCAGTGGCAGCGATGCGCCGGCCCCCGCGCCCACGCCGCCCCCCGCGCCCACGCCGGCGCCGGTCTCCATGTCCGGGGAGGTGGCACGCATCGGCATGCTCAAGAACGTGGTCGTGTGCCTGGATCTCAATGGCAACGATGCCTGCGATACCGGTGAGCCGGCCTCTGCGCCCACCGGGGCCGATGGCCGGTACACGCTGAGCTACGACCCGGCCAAGCTGCCGCAGGCGCAGGTGGAGGCGGCGCGCCTGATCGCGCCGGTGCGCACGGGCGATGTGGCGGCCGCGGGCACGGCCATCGACTCGGCCACGCCGCAGGTGGCCGCCACCAGCGCCGACTATGTGCTGCAGCGCCCGGCCGGCTCGGCCGGCGCCATCAATCCGCTGACCACGCTGGTGCAGGCGGGCGTGGCTGCGGGCATGGCCGAGGCCGCGGCGCGCGACAATGTCGCGCTGCAACTGGCGATTGCCACTGGCAAGATCGATGCCTACCAGGACGATCCGGCCTGGAGCGAGGCCGATGTGAAGGACAGCGCCCGCACCGCCGCGGCGCTGGTATCGGGCATGCTGAGGGAGAGGGTTGCGCTGCGGGTGGGCGAGCAGAAGGCGGCTGTGGCGGGATCGAGCACGCTGCGCGTACTGGACTACGGCGGCGCGGGCGACTACTACGTGCGCATGCTGGAGCGGCAGGCCAAGGCAGAGGGCGGCGCCGGTTCGCAGACGATCGATGCCCGCCTCGGTAAAAGCGGCGGCGTGGACCTGACGGACGATTCGCTTTATGGCGCCAGAGCCTATCTCGCGCCCGGCGGCTGGACAGTCTGCGGCCGCAGCGTACCCATTCAGGACACGCTTGGCAATCCAAGCCGCTCGACGTATTGCGGCGGTGAAACCTCGCTGGGTTTGACGCGCGCCACCAGCGTGGCCGGCGAGGCCATGGCCGCGCTGGTGGAGCGCTGGCAGGGCATGCCTGCCAACACCATCAATACCAGTACGTCGACACAGGCCCTGAAAGGGGCGTTGGGCGGCGCCGCATTCCCCGCGAGTGCGGAGGAGTTGCAGCGCACCAATGTGGTGCTGGGCTCCAGCATCATGATCGATGATGTGTCGCGCCGCGGCCTGTCGCAGGACCGCAATACGCTGGAGGCGGTCATCGCCAGCTACCCGAGCGCGGGTGTCAAGCTGCCGGCACCCGGCGGCACGCTGAGCATGGGGCTCTCCACCGGCGCATCCAAGAACCTGCGCGTCTCGTTCACCAGCCCTGGCGTGGCTGCTTTCTATGACTGCGATCTGAACGCCGCCCAGACGGTGGCATCCAACTGCGTGGCAACTACCATCGGCACCTACGCCATCGATACCGTGAACGGCCAGCGGTTGCTGCGCTTTGCCGGCCATCCGGCAACCCCGGCAGTCAACTACCAGGTCGTCTATGCGCAGGTGGATTGGGGCGGCAGCGGCAACCAATGGGTCTACCGCGCGCACGAACTCAAGCCCGACCTGGCCTCGCGCCGCTCGCTGACCAACCGCCTGAACCAGGCTGCCTGGGATGCAATGAGGGCGCAGCTGGGCCTGTAGGCCCCGTGGGCAGCCCCGCCTTGCGCGGGGCTTGCCATCAGGCCGGGAGCGGCTGGTGCTGGTGGGGGTTAGCGCAGAAAAGCGTCATAGCCGGTCTTGACGATCAGCACGCTCACCACCACTACGAACATGCCGCGCACAAAGCCCGAGCCCTTCTTCAGCGCCACATGGGTGCCGAGCAGGCTGCCCGCCACGTTGGCCACGGCCAGCGGCAGGGCCATGTGCCACCAGACATGGCCCTTGGCGCTGAACAGGATCAGCGCCGCCGCGTTGGTGGCGATGTTGAGCAGCTTGGCGCTGGCCGAGGCGTTCAGGAAGTCGTAGCCCAGCAGCCGAACCAGCAGGAAGACGAAGAAGCTGCCCGCGCCAGGGCCGAAGAAGCCGTCGTAGAAGCCGACACCCGTTCCGATCAGCACCGCGACCCAGGCCTCCTGGCGGCCCTCGTAGCGCGGCGCATGGTGCTGGCCGAGCTGCTTCTTGGCCAGGGTATAGACCAGCAGCGCCACCAGGATGAGCGGCAGCAGCTTGCGCAGGAAGTCGGCAGAGACCTGGGTCACCGCCCAGGCGCCCAGCAGCGAGCAGGAGAAGCTCGCGACGATGGCGGGCGCGATCGCGCCCCAGCGGAACTGCACGCGGCGGCTGTACTGCCGCGCCGAGAACAGCGTGCCCCAGACCGAGGCGCTCTTGTTGGTGCCCAGCAAGGTGGCCGGCGGGGCCGAGGGAAATGCCGAAAACAGGGCCGGAACCAGGATCAGGCCGCCGCCGCCCACCACTGCATCCACAAAGCCCGCGAGCAGCGAGGCGAGCGTAACCACGATCCATTCCATGCCCGGAATTGTCGCACCGCCCATGGCGCGCCCGGGCCGCGCCGCCCGGATTCGCACCAGAAAAAAGAAAAAGCGCCCGAAGGCGCTTCAAGAAAGTACATCTTTGCCGATGTTTGGTGCATGTTCGAATGGTAGGTTTGTCTCCTCGGTCCTCTCGTTGGCACCGCTTGGGTGCGTCGAGTGCCGTTAATGTAGGGGCTGCACTGCGTCGGTGCATCGGGATTAACCCGATCAGGGCCATTCCCGGGGCGTATCGGTGCTATTCCCGCGGCCTATAGGGCATGCGCCGCCAGAATCCATTCGGCGGCGCGCTCGGCCATCATCAGCGTGGGCGAATTGGTATTGCCGCTGGTGATGGTGGGCATGGCGCCGGCGTCCACCACGCGCAGGCGGCGCACGCCGCGCAGGCGCATTTCGCTGTCCAGCACGGCCAGGGGATCGCCATCGTGCCCCATTTTGGTGGTGCCCACCGGGTGGAAGATGGTGGTGGCGATGTCGCCGGCCAGCCGGGCCAGCTCCTCGTCGCTCTGGTACTGCACGCCGGGCTTGTATTCCTCGGGCCGGTAGCGGGCCAGCGCGGGCTGGGCGGCGATGTGGCGCGTCAGGCGCAGGCTGTCGGCCGCGACCTGGCGGTCCTCTCCGGTGCTGAGGTAGTTGGGCGCGATCGCCGGCGCGTCCTGGAAACGGTTGCTCTTGATCTCTACCTTGCCCCGGCTGGTGGGGTTGAGGTTGCACACGCTGGCGGTGAAGGCCGGAAAACCGTGCAGCGGCTGGCCGAACGCATCCAGCGACAGCGGCTGCACATGGTATTCGAGGTTGGGAAAGGCATGCTCCGCGCTGCTGCGGGTGAAGGCGCCGAGCTGCGAAGGCGCCATGCTCATCGGGCCGCTGCGCCGGGCGAGGTACTCCAGCCCGATCTTGGCCTTGCCCCACAGCGAATTCGCCATGGTGTTGAGCGTGGGCACGTCCTGCACCTTGAACACCGCGCGGATCTGCAGGTGGTCCTGCAGGTTGGCGCCCACGCCGGGGTGCTCCACCATCACGGCTATGCCGTGCCGCTGCAGCAGCTCGCCGGGGCCAATGCCCGACAGCTGCAGGATCTGCGGCGAATTGACGGCGCCCGCGCTCAGGATCACTTCCTTGGTGGCGCGCACGGTCACCGTCTCGGTGCCGGTCCAGACCTCGGCGCCGGTGCACACCGGCTCGCCGCCGGCCGTGTTGTCGAACAGCAGCCGCATGACCTGGGCACCGGTCCACAGCTCCACATTGGGCCGGCCGTAGCAGGTCGGGCGCAGAAAGGCCTTGGCCGTGTTCCAGCGCCAGCCGGCCTTCTGGTTGACCTCGAAATAGCCCACGCCCTCGTTGGTGCCGCGGTTGAAGTCGTCGGTGGCCGGTATGCCCGCCTGCTGCGCGGCCTGGGCGAAGGCATCGAGGATGTCCCAGCGCAGGCGCTGGCGCTCCACGCGCCATTCGCCGGTGCTGCCGGTGCGGCGGTTGCCGTGCAGCTGTGCGAAGCTGGGGCTGGCATTGCCTTCCTCGTCGAGGCGCCAGTGGTCTTCGTGGCGGCGGAAATACGCCAGGCTCTCATTCCAGCGCCAGCGGGCGTCGCCGGTCAGCTCGGCCCAGTGGTCGTAGTCGCGCGACTGGCCGCGCATGTAGATCATGCCGTTGATGCTGCTGCAGCCGCCCAGCGTCTTGCCGCGCGGGTACAGCAGCGCGCGGCCGTTGAGGCCCGGCTCGGCCTCGGTCTGGTAGCGCCAGTCGGTGCGCGGGTTGCCGATGCAGTACAGATAGCCCACCGGAATATGGATCCAGTGGTAGTCGTCCTTGGGGCCCGCCTCGAGCAGCAGCACCCGGTTGCGCGGCTGGCTGCTGAGCCGATTGGCGAGCAGCGAGCCCGCGGTGCCGGCGCCGATCACGATGTAGTCGAAGGTCGTGTTGTCTGAAGCTTGCATGAGGAATGGGCAGCAGCAAAAGCGGATGCTGGCATCGTAACGGCTGCGGGCGCCTGGTGCCTCTGCGCTGGCGCACAGAACCCGTGCGCGGCGCCCGCGGCAATGCGGTAGGATATGCGGCTTGCAAATTTGTGATGGGCGCTTTCAGCCACCGCCGAGCAGGCGCCTGTTTTTTCAAGAGGAATACACCACCATGGCATCGGTCAACAAAGTCATCATCGTCGGCAACCTCGGGCGCGACCCCGAGATGCGCACCTTCCCCAGCGGCGACCAGGTAGCCAACGTCACCATCGCCACCACCGACCGCTGGCGCGACAAGAACACCGGCGAGAACAAGGAAGCCACCGAGTGGCACCGCGTGGTGTTCAATGGCCGCCTGGCCGAGATCGTGGGCCAGTACCTGCGCAAGGGCAGCCAGGTCTATGTGGAAGGCAGCCTGCGCACCCGCAAGTGGACCGACCAGCAGACCGGCCAGGAGCGCTACGCCACCGAAATCCGCGCCGACACCATGCAGATGCTGGGCAGCCGCCAGGGCATGGGCCAGGGCAACCAGGGCGGTGGCGACGACTACGGCTATGGCGACCAGGGTGGCGGGCAGGGCGGTGGCCAGGGCGGCTATGGCGACCAGGGCGGCTACCAGCAGCGCCGCGCGCCCGCCCCGGCCATGGCGCCGCGCCCCGCACCGGCGCCGCGCCCGGCCCCCGCGCCCATGCCGGCCCCGGCACCGCGCGCGGCCTCGGGCTTCGACGACATGGACGACGATATCCCGTTCTGAAGCCTGGCCTGGCGACAGCGCAAAGCCCGCAGGCCAAGGAGCATGCGGGCTTCTCTTCTTTGTGGGCTCTGTCCGCCAGGTTGGGGTGCTATGTCCAGGGATTCAAAATCCGCAGCCCATGCATTTGCTTGAAGGGGGCGAAGTCTTTCACGTTGCGCGTAACCAGGCAGAGACCGTGAACCTTGGCCGTGGCGGCGATCAGGCTGTCGGCCAGGGGGCGCGGGTTGGGGACATGGTAGCCCGCATTCTCCAAGGCCACGGACTCGTCCACTGCCAGCACTCGGCCCGCGAAAGCTGGGCGCACCTGTTCCGCTAGCCAGCGGTGCAGCACGTCCCCAGCCGCGGGATCTGTACGAGCTTTCAGCTGCACGCCCTTTTCCAGCTCCATCAAGGTGATGGCGCTGATGAAGAGGGATTCAGGCGGCACGGTTCGCGCCCAGGCAACCACGCCTGGATTCGCCCGGCCTGAGGGCGCTTTGCGAAACTCGGAAATGATATTGGAGTCGAGCAGGTACATCTTCAGGATAGGTCCACGGAACGCGGCAGATCCTGGGCGCGTTCGATATCAAGATCGATATCCGCCGCTTCGGGCATGGCCAGCATCTGGAGAATGTCCTGCTTCTGGCCGGACAGCTCACGAAATTTCTCGATGCTCATGAGGACATGCGCGGGCTGGCCCCTGTCCAAGATATAGACCACATCTTCACCGCTGGCCGCTTTCTTGGCGGCGGCCACATGCTGGTTGAACTCGCGGCTGCTGAAAGTCGAAATCTGCATGGCGCACCTCCATCAAGTGCTTGTATGTTGCTACATTTTAGCTGATGTAGCAATGTACATGCAATTGTGCGCGGGAGTGGCTGATGCAACTTCGAGGCGATGGGATGTGAGCCCGGTAACCGCGCCGGCCTCAAATGCTGCCAGCTATTTCCCGGGTGCTAACAACTGCGAGATTGGCAAGGCCTTGCTATGGCACCAGCAGGTCGCACATGGTGCGAATCGCAGCCTCGCGGCTGCGGCCCCGGCGCGTGATCAAGGAGAACGGGGACTGGTAGCCGAAGGTTTCTGGCAGCAAGACCCGCAGGCGTCCCTGGTCGACCCAGCTTTGTGCATAGTGCTCGGGCAGGTAGCCAATGTAGCCGCCTGACAGCAGAAGGATCAGCTCGGCCTCCATGCTTTCCACGGTCGCAACACTTCGTTTGAAACCATGCCGTCCCATGTCGGATCGGCTCCAGTAGCTGCGCCGTACCACCGGTTGCTCCATGATCTGCTCGGGTGTTGCGCCAAGGTCGTGGAACAGCGGGTGCTGGTTGCCGCAATAGAGCCGCTGCTGTTCCTGGTAGAGCGGATGGCTGATGAGCCCGCTCATCGGCGTGGGGAAAAAGCCGATCGCGAGATCGTAGGTGTTTTCCAGCACGCCCCGCTGCAGGTCGTAGGGTGAGCGCACGAACAGGCTCAGGTAGACCGCGGGATGCGTCTTGCTGAATGTGCCGAGGGCGGTGGCCAATGGCAGCGCCGCGTCGGTGACGGTCGAGTCGATGACGCCGATGTTCAGCTTGCCGCTCAGATCCCCCTTGAGCGCCGCCGTGTAGTGGCCGAAGGCCTCCAGCTCTCCACGCAATCGAAGTGCTTCGCCCAGGAGCATTTCACCTTTCGCGGTCAGCGCGAAACCGCCGCGCCCGCGCTGGCAGAGCACGAAACCCAACTGCGCTTCGAGCTGGCTCATGTAGGTGCTGATGGCCGAAGTGGTCAGGTTGAGCTCTTCCTGGGCATTGGCGAACCCGCTGTGGCGTGCCACCGCGATGAATATGCGCAGCAGCTTCAGATCGGGAACGGTCGGTGCGGTCATGGCGATAGTTTTGATTTCTCTGAAGTGATTATTTCGAGTGCGCTATTTGTCGTGCCAGGGGGCAAACCCACAATGCCCTGCAGCAAAGCACTCCAGCGACCACCATGAACCAGCCCAACCCCCAACCTCAAGATGCCTCGGTGATTCCTCGATTCGCGGGCCTGCCTACCTTCATGCGGCTGCCGATGTGCGGCGATCCATCCGAGCTGGACATCGGGCTGATTGGCATTCCGTGGGATGGGGGCACCACCAATCGGGCGGGGGCCCGCCATGGGCCGAGGGAGGTGCGCAGCCAATCGAGCCTGATGCGCCGCGTGCATCACGTCAGCCATATCGCGCCATACGATCTTGCGCGGGTTGCCGATCTTGGCGATGCGCCGGTGAATCCCATTGACCTGATGGCGTCCCTTGCTGGCATCGAGGCGTTCTATCGCAAGGTGCATGCCGCCGGCACGGTGCCGCTGTCGGTCGGCGGCGATCACCTGGTCGCGCTGCCGATTCTTCGGGCCATTGCCGCTGGCGGGCCGGTGGGCCTGATCCACTTCGATGCGCATTCCGACACCAACGACCGCTACTTCGGCGATCAGATGTACACGCATGGAACACCGTTTCGCCGCGCGGTCGAGGAAAAGCTGATCGATCCGCTGCGCACGGTGCAGATCGGTATACGGGGCTCGGTTTATTCGGCGGAGGATGAACGCTTCGCCGAGGAAGCCGGCATACGCGTCATCCACATGGAGGAGTTCAGCCGCCTGGGGGTCGATGCGGTGCTCGCCGAAGCACGGCGCACCGTGGGCGATCTGCCGACCTATGTCAGCTTCGACGTCGACGTGCTCGATCCCGCCTTCGCGCCGGGCACTGGCACGCCCGAGATCGGGGGGATGACGACGCTGCAGGCCCAGCAGCTGATAAGAGGCCTTCAAGGCCTCGACCTGATTGGGGCGGATGTCGTCGAGGTTGCTCCCCCCTTCGATGTCGGAGGCGCGACATCGCTGGTGGGGGCCACGATCATGTTCGAGCTGCTGTGCGTCCTGGCGGATGCGCATCGGCGACGCACTGCAGAAACGGCCGCGTAGCAGCGGGGCGCAGCAGCTTCCCCGCCCGCCGGCTTCCAAGCCCATGCGAAGCGCCGTCTGCCGCGGACTGCGCGAAATCTACCCAGCCTTCCCCTGTAGCCCCACCAAGGAGATAGCCATGACGATTTTCAAGAAGGCAGGTTCCCTGCGCCGCCACATCCCTTGGGGCTTGCTCGCGGCTTGTGCCGCGTGGATGCCCGGCCATGCTGGCGCACAGAGTGCTCCCCTGATGGCTGCGGGTGAGCTCAAGGTGGGTATCGAGGTTGCCTATCCGCCTTTCGAGTCGTGGCAGGGCGACAAGATCGTCGGCTTTGATCCGGAGTTGGCCGAGCTCCTCGCGCGCGAGATGAAGGCCAGGCCGATCTTCATGGACACCAAGATGGCGGGCCTGATCCTGGGGCTGGGTGCCGGCCAGTTCGACACCGTGATCTCCGCCCTGTACATCACGCCTGAGCGTAGCGCGATCGCCGACGCGATTCCCTATGCCAGCACCGGCGCCCTCATTCTTGTCGCCAAAGGCGGCCCGGTTCAACCCAAGACGGAGCGGGATCTTTGCGGCCTGAAGGTCGGCTTGCAGCAAGGCACGGCCTGGATCAGCGCGATCAAGAAGCTGTCCGAAGCCTACTGCGTGGGCCATGGCAAGCCGCCGGTGCGCGTCAGCGAGTTTCCGACCGGCCCGGAGGTGACGCAGGCGCTGCTGTCGAGGAACGTCGAGGCGCAGATCGAGATTGCAGGCACTGCGCGCATGTTTGCCGAGCGTACGCGCAACCGCCTTGCGATCAGTTCACCCGAGCTGATCTATCCGCAGACATTGGGCATCTACATCAAGAAGGGCAATACGCCGCTGCGCCAGGCGATCGAGCAGGCTCTCGGGCGCCTGCGGGCGAGCGGCGAGTATGCGGCGCTGATCAAGAAATACGAGCTCGAAGCCGTACCCGCGGCGCAGTAGTCAAGCCTCATTTGTCCAGCAGCTTCGGGAGCGTACGCATGGCCTTCGATTGGCATTACTTCTTTTCCCTGTTCGAGATGGCGGCCTTCTGGCGGGCATGCGTGACGGTCGTCGTACTCAGCACCTTGTCATGGTCGATCGGGGCCGTATTCGGCTTCCTGGTGGCCAGCGCGAGGCTTTCTCCAAGGCGCTGGCTGTACCTGCCCGCAGCGTGCTATATCTGGTTCTTCCGCAGCGTGCCGCTGCTGGTTCTGCTCGTTTTCGTCTACAACCTGCCGCAGCTGATTCCCGCGAGCGGCCCGCTCCTGGGCAATCCGTTCATCTCGGGCCTGATCGCGATGATCGTGACCGAGACTGCCTATATGGCGGAGATCCACCGCTCCGGACTGCTCTCGGTGTCGCCTGGGCAGCGGGAGGCGGGGCGCGCGCTGGGCATTGGCTTTGTGGGCATCAAGCGATTGATCGTGATCCCGCAGGCCATCCGCGTTGCGCTGCCGACCTTGATCAACGAGTACGTCACGATCGTCAAGCTGACCTCTTTGGTGTCGGTGATCTCGTTGCCCGAGTTGCTGATGACCGGGCAGTGCCTGTATGCGCAGACCTTCCAGGTGCTGGAGACACTGCTGGCCGTGGCCGTGTACTACGTGATGATCGTCTCCGCCTTCGGCTTGCTGTTTCGCTTGCTGGAGCGCCGCCTCGATCTGCAGGCACGCAAGCCGGGCACCCTCGGCGAGCAGGCATGCGCGGCGATCCGCGAGGGCCTGCCTGCATCAGGGCCGAAAAAGCCCGGCGGCGACCTGGCCGTGCTGCCCGCCTTGGCCATTGACGGCATCCACAAGGCCTATGGCGCGCACGAAGTCCTCAAGGGGGTCAGCCTTCGGGTGCGCGCAGGCGAAGTCATCTCGATCATCGGGCCTTCCGGCTCGGGCAAGACGTCGATGATTCGCACCGTCAATGGGCTGGAGCGCATAGACCGGGGGCGGATCTCGCTTTTTGGAGAGACGCTTTTCGACGCCGATGGCGCCGGCATCGCGCCAGATGCGCACCAGCGCCTGCGCCGCATCGGGATGGTGTTCCAGAATTTCAACCTCTTTCCCCATCGAACGATTCTCGACAACGTCATGCTGGCGCCGCGCTACCACGGCCGCCCCAGTCGAACGCAGGCGTTGCGGCTGCTCGACAAGGTCGGACTGCTCGCGCACATGGAAAAGTACCCGCATCAGCTCTCGGGCGGGCAGCAGCAGCGGGTCGCCATCGCGCGTGCGCTGGCCATGTCGCCGGACGTGATGCTTTTCGACGAACCCACATCGGCGCTGGACCCCGAACTCGTCGGCGACGTGCTGCGTGTCATCCAGGACCTGGCGCGCGAGGGCATGACGATGCTGATCGTGACGCATGAAATGGAGTTCGCGCTCTCGATTTCCGACCGCGTGGTGTTCATGGATCGCGGGGTCGTTCAGGTCGATGCCTCTCCCGCTGAGATTCTCGATGCGCACAACGATGCCCCCGTCTTCCTGCGCCTGCGGCGCTTCATGGGCGTGGAAAAGCCATCGATCCGCTTGCCGGCCCGGGGCGCGGCAGCCGCCGCCTAGGCTTGGCAATGGGCTGTTCGGGGTCCCTCAGACGCCGAGCGCCATCTTTTCAGGCGCCTGCTGCGCCGCCGCATCCACCGTCTCTATGATGCCGCCGCCCAGGCAGACCTCGCCGTCGTACAGCACGGCCGACTGGCCGGGCGTGACGGCCCATTGCGCCTCGGGGAACTGCAGGCTGAAGCGCTCGGCGTCGCCCTGGGCGAGCGTGCAGGCGGCGTCGGCCTGGCGGTAGCGCGTCTTGGCGGCGTAGCGGCCCGGGGCGGGCGCATGGCCGGCGCACCACGAGGCGTCCAGCGCCTGCAGCCGGTGCGACAGCAGCCAGGGATGCTCGTGGCCCTGCACCGCGACGAGCTGGTTTTTCTGCATGTCCTTGCGCGCCACGAACCACGGCGCATGCTCGCCACCGCCGCGCGGCGCGCCTTTTTCCTTGACGCCGCCGATGCCCAGGCCCTGGCGCTGGCCCAGCGTGTAGAACGACAGGCCTTCGTGGCGGCCGATCTTGCGGCCCTGCTCGTCGACGATGGCGCCGGGCTCCTTGCTGATATAGCGGTTGAGGAAATCGCGGAACGGCCGCTCGCCGATGAAGCAGATGCCGGTGGAGTCCTTCTTCCTGGCATTGGGCAGGGCGATGTCCTCGGCGATCTGGCGCACCTGGGTTTTCTTCAGCTCGCCCACCGGAAACAGCGACTTGGCCAGCTGCGCCTGGTTCAGGCGGTGCAAAAAGTAGCTCTGGTCCTTGGCCGGGTCCAGCCCCTTGAGCAGCTCGAAAAGCTGCGTGTCGGGGTTCTGGCGCACGCGGGCGTAGTGGCCGGTGGCGATCTTCTCGGCGCCCAGGCGCATGGCGTGGTCGAGGAAGGCCTTGAACTTGATCTCGGCATTGCACAGCACGTCGGGGTTGGGCGTGCGGCCGGCCTGGTATTCGCGCAGGAACTCGGCGAACACCCGGTCCTTGTAGTCGGCGGCAAAGTTCACATGCTCGATCTCGATGCCGATCACGTCGGCCACCGCGGCCGCGTCCACGAAGTCGATGTTGGACGAGCAGTATTCGCTGTCGTCATCGTCTTCCCAGTTCTTCATGAAGATGCCGACCACCTCATGCCCCTGCTGCTTGAGCAGGTAGGCGGTGACGGCCGAGTCCACCCCGCCGGAGAGTCCCACCACGATACGTTGTTTTGCCATGGCGCAATTATCCGCCCGGGTGGCCGGCGCCTGCCGGCAGCGGGTTTTCTAAAAAACGCCGAGCGCCAGCCCGGCGGCCAGCGCCTCGCCCAGCGCGTGGCAGGCCTGGAGCTCGGCGGCGGCGATCTGCTTGGGGGCCAGGATCGCCTCGGGCGTCTGCGCATGGGTGCAGACGATCAGCGGCTCGGCAATGGGCTTGAGCCGCCAGCCGGTGGCGATGCGCTCGATCTGGCGCGCGGCGTTGTGCCCGTCGCTGCCGGCGCATACCAGGCTGGCATAGGGCCGGCCGTTGATGTGCTCCAGCGCCGCGTAGTAGCTGCGGTCGAAGAAGTCCTTCATCATGCCGCTGATGGCGGCCAGGTTCTCGGGCGTGGCGAAGAGGTAGCCCTGCGCGGCCAGCACGTCGGCGGGCTGGGCCTGCGCCGCCTGCAGCAGGCGCACCTGCACGCCGGCCTCGGCGGCGGCGCCGCAGCGCGCGGCCTCCGCCATCTGGCGCGTGCCGCCGGTCAGCGAGTGGTAGACGATCAGGAGCGTGGGGCGGCCGGGCATGGCTCCTGCAGCACCGAGGGGTCGGTGTAGATCAGGCTGAGCGGAAAGCGCTGGCCGGCCAGGTAGTCGCCCAGCGACTGCAGCACCAGCGGGCTGCGCATGCGCTGGCTTTCGGCACGCATTTCGTCGGCGCTGAGCCAGACGGTGCGCAGCACGCCGTCGTCCAGCGGCCGGCCCTCGTGCAGGCTGCCCAGCGTGCCGGTGAACGAAAAGCGCATGTAGGTGGTGTCGGCACCGCTCCTGGTGCGCACGAAGCGGTTCATGTACACGCCCAGCAGCGCGGTGGGCTTGAAGTCATGGGCGGTTTCCTCGAGCACCTCGCGGGCGCAGGCCTGCACCAGCGATTCACCGGGGTCGAGGTGGCCGGCCGGCATGTTCAGCCGCAGGCCGTCGGAGGTGTCCTCCTCGACGAGCAGGAAGCGGCCATCTCGCTCGATGACGGCTGCCACGGTGACATTGGGTTTCCAGCGGTTGGGCATGGGCGCGATTATGGGGCAAGTCGCCGCAAGGCACGATTTGCTGATTCGCCGGGTGGGCCGCGCTCAGTGCGTGCTGCCGAGGAATTGCCGCAGCTCGGCGGTCTGCGGGTTGCCGAAGAGCTGTTCGGGCGCTCCCGATTCGTGCACCTTGCCGTGGTGCATGAAGACGATGCGGTCGCTGACCTTGCGGGCGAAGTTCATTTCGTGGGTGACCATGATGAGGGTCATGCCCTGCTCGGCCAGGTTTTCCACCACGCTCAGCACTTCGCCGACCAGCTCGGGATCGAGCGCCGAGGTCACCTCGTCGCACAGCAGGATCTCCGGCCCCATCGCCAGCGCGCGGGCAATCGCCACGCGCTGCTGCTGGCCGCCGGAGAGCTGATCGGGCATGGCGTCGAATTTGTCGGCCAGGCCGACGCGCGCCAGCAGGCGCCGGGCAGTCTGCTGCGCGGACTCGCCCGGCTCGCCGTTGACCAGGCGCGGCGCGAGCATCACGTTCTTGCCGGTACTCAGGTGCGGAAAGAGGTTGAAGCTCTGGAAGATCATGCCCACGTTGCGGCGCAGCTCGCGCAGCTGCTGGGGGTTCTGGTTGTCCACCTGCGTGCCGTAGACGAGCAGCTTGCCTTCCTGGTAGTCCTCCAGCCCGTTGATGCAGCGCAGCAGGGTGCTTTTGCCCGAGCCGCTCTTGCCGATGATGCAGACGACTTCGCCGCGCTCTATCTGCAGGTCCACGCCCTTGAGGACTTCGTTGCTGCCGTAGCGTTTGCGCAGCTGGCGTATCTCGACCAGCGGCTGGGTGGGCGCTTGGATGGTGGTGCTCATGATGGGGTCTGGGGTTGGTGGCGGTATCGATCTTCAGCGCCGGGGCCGCAGGCGCTTTTCCAGCCGCTGGCTCCAGATCGACAGCGGAAAGCACAGCGCGAAGTACAGCGCCGCGACCAGGCCGTAGATCTTGAAGGGCTCGTAGGTGGCGTTGGCGATGAGCTGCCCGACCTTGGTGATCTCGACGAAGCCGATCACGCTGGTCAGCGCGGTGGCCTTGACGATCTGCACCGCGAAGCCGGTGGTGGGCGCGATGGACAGGCGCAGCGCCTGCGGCAGGATCACATGGCGCAGCTGCTCGGTGAAGCTCAGCGCCAGGCAGGCCGATGCCTCCCACTGGCCCTTGGGCACCGAGCGCACCGAGCCGTACCAGATGTCGCTCAGGTAGGCGGCGGCGTACAGCGCCAGGCATACGCTGGCGGCCAGCAGGGGCGATGCATCCAGCCCCAGCATGGCCAGGCCGAAGTAGGCCAGGAAGATCTGCATCAGCAGCGGCGTGCCCTGAAAGAGCTGCACATACAGCGCGACCACGCGCTCGCCGCCGGGCAGGTGGCTGAGCCGCAGCGTCAGCAGCAGCAGGCCCAGCACGCCGCCGGCCGCGAAGGCGATGAGCGACAGCCCCACCGTCCAGCGCAGGGCCAGCAGCAGCTGGGTGGCGATCATGGCATTGCTGAACTCGACCATGGTGGACTCCTTTCAGCGCCTGGCGAAGATGAAGCGCGGGCCGATCCAGCTGAGCAGCCAGCGCAGCATGACCGCCAGGGCCAGGTAGACGAGGGTGACGGTGATGTAGGCCTCGAAGCTGCGGAAGCTGCGGCTGGCGATAAGGTTGGCGGCATACGAGATCTCTTCGGTAGAGATCTGGCTGCACACCGACGAGCCGAGCATCACGATGACGATCTGCCCCACCACCGCCGGCCATACCCGCCCCAGCGCGGGCGGCAGCACCACGCGCGAGAAGATCTGCCAGGGCGACAGCGCCAGGCATTGCGCCGCCTCGATCTGGCCTTGCGGCGTGGCCTCGATGCCGGCGCGGATCTGCTCGCAGGCATAGGCGCCCAGGTTCAGCATCATCGCCAGGATGCTGGCGGCCTCGGGCGGCAGGCGCAGGCCCAGCGACGGCAGCCCGAAGAACAGGAAGAACAGCTGGATGATGAAGGGCGTATTGCGAAACAGCTCCACATACGCCGCCACCAGCGTGCGCAGCCACAGCGGGCCGTGCACCCGGCTCCAGGCGCAGCAGATGCCCAGGCCCAGGCCCAGCGGCACCGCGCACAGCGTGAGCAGGCCGGTCAGCAGCAGGCCCTTGAGCAGCATGGGCCATGCGGCGAGGATGGGGGAGAACTCCATTACTCGGGGATGTTGCCCAGGCCGCGGCCCAGCCACTTTTGCGAATAGCCTTCGAGCGTGCCGTCCTTGCGCGCGGCGCGCAGGATGGAGTTGACCTTGTCCAGCAGCGAGGTCTCGCCCTTGCGGATGCCGACGTAGTTGGGCGAGTCCTTGATGAGCAGCTTGTATTCGGCCTCGACCTTGGGATTCTTCTGCAGCGCGGCGGCGGCCACCGCCGCGCCCACGGCCACGAACTGGGTCTGCTGCGTCATGAAGGCGGCCATGGTGGCGTTGTCGTCCTCGAAGCGCTGGATCTTCAGCGTGGGCGGCGCGATCTTGACTAGCGCATCGTCCTGGATGGTGCCGCGCGTGACCGCGATGCTCTTGCCCGCCAGGTCGTCGAACGACTTGGCCACGAGGTTCTTCGGGCCGAAGACCGCCTGGAAGAAGGGCGCGTAGGGCACCGAGAAATCGATCACCTTCTCGCGCTCGGGCGTCTTGCCCAGCGCCGAGACGATCAGGTCGATCTTCTTGGCCTCCAGGAACGGGATGCGGTTGGGCGTGGTCACCGGCACCAGGTTGGCCTTGACGCCAAGCTTGTCGGCGATCAGCTGCGCCACCGCCACGTCCACCCCGGTGGGCTTGAAGTCCGGGCCCATGTAGCCGTAGGGCGGGTAATCGGTGGGAATGCCGATGGTGATGGACTTCTTCTCCAGCACAAGCTTGAGGGCGCCGTCATCGGCCCAGGCCGCGCTGGCGCCCAGGGCCGAGCCAAGGGTGGCCAGCAGGCAGGTCAGGATGGTGCGCTTGGTCAGAAACATGGAAACCTCCGGTCAATGGAATGGATTTCCGGCTAGCAGTTTGCGTGCCAGGGCGAAAACGTTTTGCGCGGAATTCAATGCAAGGCCTTGTTTCCATGGAGATCATTGATCTCGAACGCACCGGGGGCGGGCAGGCGCCGCATGGAGCCGCATCGCGCCATATGGGCTTGGCAGGCAGTCAGATGCGGGCCGCACCAAGTTGGGGAGGTGAACGCCGTGCGGGGGCGCCAATGCCCTGCCGCCACGAACACTGCCAAAGCGCTACGATAGGGCCCATGCAACCCGATACAACCATCCATGCCGAGCGCCGCGCCCGCGTCGCCCGGCAGCTCGGCGACGGCGGCATCGCCATCATCCCCACGGCAGCCGAGCACCTGCGCAACCGCGACAGCGACTACCAGTACCGCCACGACAGCTATTTCTACTACCTCACCGGCTTCACCGAGCCCAATGCCTGCCTGGTGATCGCGGCCGATGGCAAGAGCACGCTGTTTTGCGCACCCAAGGACCTGGAGCGCGAGATCTGGGACGGCTACCGCCTCGGCCCCGACGCGGCGGTGGCGGCGCTGGGCTTGGACGAGGCTTTCTCGTTCGCCGAGCTGGACCTGCGCCTGCCCAGGATGCTGGAAAACCGTGCCGTGGTCTGGTATCCGTTCGCCATCCACAGCGGCTTTGAAGGGCGCGTGGCCCGCTGGCTCAACGTGGTGCGCGCGCGCAGCCGCTTCGGTGCGCTGGTGCCCGAGCAGCAGCGCGACCTGTGCGCCGTGCTCGACGAGATGCGCCTGCTCAAGGATGCGCACGAGCAGGCCACCATCCGCCGCGCCTGTGCCATCAGCGCGCGCGCCCATGTGCTGGCCATGCAGCGCTCGGCCCGCATGCTGCGCGCCGGCCAGGACGTGCGCGAATACCACCTCGACGCCGAGCTGCTGCACGCCTTCCGCGAGCACGGCTCGCAGTACACCGCCTACGGCTCCATCGTCGCGGCCGGCGCCAATGCCTGCGTGCTGCATTACCGCGCCGATGCGGCGCCAATCAAGAGCGGCGAGCTGGTGCTGATCGACGCCGGCTGCGAGCTCGACGGCTATGCCAGCGACATCACCCGCACCTTCCCGGCCAACGGCCGCTTCAGCGGCCCGCAGCGCGCGCTGTACGAGCTGGTGCTGGCCAGCCAGGACGCGGCCGTGGCCGTCACCCGGCCCGGCCAGCGCTTCAACGACCCGCACGATGCCACCGTGGCGGTGCTGGCGCAGGGCATGCTCGATCTGGGCCTGCTCGACAAGAACAAGGTCGGCAGCGTGCAGGACGTGATCGACAACCGCAGCTACTTCCCGTTCTACATGCATCGCACCGGCCACTGGATGGGCATGGACGTGCACGACTGCGGCAGCTACGTGGAGCCGTCCGAGATCGGCCACATCAGCGAGCGGCGCGACCCGCTGTCGGGCGAGCTGATCCTGAACCGCCCGAGCCGCATACTGCGCGCCGGCATGGTCACCACCATCGAGCCCGGCATCTACGTGCGCCCGGCCGAGGGCGTGCCCGAGCAGTTCCACAACATCGGCATCCGCATCGAGGACGACGCGCTCATCACCGACGACGGCTGCGAGCTGATGACCCGCGGCGTGCCGGTGCGCGCCGACGAGATCGAGGCGCTGATGCGCGAAGGCGCGGCCGCGCCCGAGCTGTCGTAAACAAGCCGCACCATGCGCGCTGGCATATCTGTTATTTGCTTCTGATTTGATAGCTGTTTGCGTAATCAGGGTATGGTTTATTTGTGGATTTGATTGAGAATCTGCTGCGGCGGGGGCCTGCCGATTGAAGCCCCTATGTAACCGGAATGGCCGCAGAATAGAAACTGAATTACAAGGCGCCGGCCTGTGCTGCCGGCGCCAGTCCACCACCCGACCGAGACAAGCCATGAACGCACCGACCAAAACCCGCCGTGCCACCAAGATTGTTGCCACCCTGGGCCCCGCCTCCAGCGACCCGCAGATCCTGGAGGAGATGATCCGCGCCGGCGTCAACGTGGTGCGCCTGAACTTCAGCCACGGCAAGGCGCAGGACCATGTGGACCGTGCCAACATGGTGCGCGCCGCCGCGCAGCGCGCCGGGCGCGAAGTCGCCATCATGGCCGACCTGCAGGGCCCCAAGATCCGCGTCGGCAAGTTCGCCGAGGGCAAGGTTTTCCTGGAGCCGGGCGCGCGCTTCGTGCTCGATGCCAGCCGCACCGAGCCGGGCGACATCGACGGCGTGGGCCTCGACTACAAGGAGCTGCCGCGCGACGTCAAGCCCGGCGACGTGCTGCTGCTCAACGACGGCCTGATCGTGCTCATCGTGGATGCGGTGCGCGGCGAAGCGGTGCACACCACCGTCAAGCTCGGCGGCGAGCTGTCCAACAACAAGGGCATCAACAAGCAGGGCGGCGGCCTCACGGCGCCGGCGCTCACTGCCAAGGACATGGAAGACATCAAGACCGCGATGAGCTTCCAGGCCGACTACGTGGCGGTGAGCTTCCCCAAGAACGCCTCCGACATGGAAATGGCGCGCCAGCTCTGCCTGGTGGCAGCGGCCGAATTCCGCCACCGCCCGGGCCTGATCGCCAAGATCGAGCGCGCCGAGGCCGTGCCGCGCCTGGAGGAAATCCTGCGCGTGTCCGACGGCATCATGGTGGCGCGCGGCGACCTGGCGGTGGAAGTGGGCCATGCCGCGGTGCCCGCGCTGCAAAAGAAGATGATCCGCATGGCGCGCGAGATGGACAAGGCCGTCATCACCGCCACGCAGATGATGGAGAGCATGATCACCAACCCCGTGCCCACCCGCGCCGAGGTGAGCGACGTGGCCAACGCGGTGCTCGACGGCACCGACGCGGTGATGCTCAGCGCCGAGACTGCGGCCGGCAAGTTCCCGCTCGAGACCGTGCAGGAGATGGTCGCCATCTGCGCCGCCGCCGAGGCCGCCGCCGACTGGGACGTGGACACCGACTTCGTCGGCAAGACCTTCCAGCGCATCGACCAGAGCATCGCGCTGGGCGCGCTCTTCACCGCCACGCACCTGGGCGCCAAGGCGCTGGTGGCGATGACCGACAGCGGCTCCACCGCGCTGTGGATGAGCCGCCACCGCACCCAGATCCCGATCTACGCGCTCACGCCCAAGATCGCCACCCAGCGCCGCATGGCCCTGTACCGCAACGTGCGCCCGCTGCTGATGGACACCAGCGCCGACCGCGACACCGCGCTGCTGCAGGCCGAGGCCCACCTCAAGAGCCGCGACATCGTGCAAAGCGGCGATGTCTACGCCATCACCTGCGGCGAACCCATGGGCTCGCCCGGCGGCACCAACATGATGAAGATCTGCCGCGTGGAATAAAAGGCTAAAAGCCGTACTGCAATCCTGATAGCTGCCAGCGCTTGCTGCGCCATGTTTTTGGATACAAAACTATCTGAAAATATTGTGTGGTAAACGCTGGCAGCTATTGTTTTTTCTATTGAAGCCAATCCGGCCGGCCCGCGCGCTTCATGCACAATGCGCTGCATGCGGATACTGATGGTCGAAGACGACGCTGGGATTGCCGAGGGCCTGCGCGCCAACCTGCGCCAGCGCGGCCATGCGGTGGACTGGTGCGGCACGCTGGCCGCGGCCTGGAATGCGCTGACCACCGAAAGCTTCGATGCGGTGCTGCTCGACCTGGGCCTGCCCGACGGCGACGGCACCAGCCTGCTGCAGCGCCTGCGCAATGCGCCGCCGGGCACCAGCCGGCCCGATCCGGCCACGCCGGTCATCATCCTCACCGCGCGCGACGGCGTGCACCACCGCATCGAAGGCCTGGACCTGGGCGCCGACGACTACCTGGCCAAGCCCTTCGACGCACAGGAGCTGCAGGCCCGGCTGCGCGCGCTGCTGCGCCGCGCCGCCGGGCGCGCCAACCCGCTGATCCAGTACCGCGAGCTGGTGCTCGACCCGGCGCTGCACCAGGTGCGCCTGGCTGGCGAGGCGGTGGAGCTGCCGCCGCGCGCCTTCACCATTTTGCTGATCCTGCTGGAGGCGCGCGGCCGGGTGCTGTCGCGCCAGCAGCTGGAGGAGCGGCTCTACAGCTTCGACGCGTCGGTGGAGAGCAACGCGGTCGAGGTGCACATCCACCACCTGCGCAAGAAGCTGGGGGCGGACTACATCCACACCATGCGCGGCGTGGGCTACTTCATGCCGCAGGTATAGATGGCCGAGCCACAGGCCGCCACCAGCTGGCTGGGCCCCGCCCAGGGGCTGCCGCGCCTGCAGACGCGGCTGCTGCTATGGATTCTGGCGGCGCTGGTGCTGGTGTGGGGCTGCTTCGTCTTCTGGGCCTACCAGGCCGGCGTGCAAGAGGCCGACGAGCTCACCGACGGCCACCTGGCCAGCGTGGCCGCGCTGGTGCTGAACATGCCGCTGCGCCCGGGAACCGGCGCCGAGCTGGCGCCCACGCGCCGCGTCACCGTGCCGGGCCTGCGCGCGCATGACTACCAGCAGTCCATGGACATCCAGCTGTGGGATGCGGCCGGCCGCCTGGCCATGCATGCGGGCGCCGCGCCGGTGGTGGAATTCGGCGCGCAGCGCGAAGGCTTCTCGCAGGCGGCGCTTGGCCACGAGGGCGAAGTCTGGCGCAGCTTCACCCAGTGGGACGCCGAGCGCAGCCACCGGGTCACGGTGCTGGTCGCGCTCAAGGAGCGCGACGACCTGGCCGAAGACATCGCCGGCCAGATGATCCTGCCCGGCCTGTGGCTGCTGCCGGTGGTGACGCTGGTGCTGGGCCTGACGATACGCACCGGCCTCAAGCCGCTGCAGCAGCTGTCCGCCGACGTGGAGCGGCTCGAGCTGGCCGAAGGCCAGCGCCTGCGCCGCGCCGACAACTGGCGCGAGTTCCATGCGGTCACGCAGGCGATCAACACCTTGCTCGACCGCAGCGAGGCGGCGGTCGAGCACGAGCGCAAGCTGGCCAACGAGGTGGCGCACGAGCTGCGCACGCCGCTGTCGTCCATCAGCCTGCACGCCCAGGCCCTGCAAGGCGGCCTGCCGGCCGAAGAGCAGGCGGCCGCGGCGCAGCGCATCCAGGCCGATGCGCTGCGCGCCGGCCATGTGCTGCAGCAGATCCTGGCGCTGGCGCGGGCCGGGCGGGTGCAGATGACCCAGCAGGCCGCCACCGTCGAGCTGGGCCGGCTGGCGCGCGGCGTGGCCGCCGACTACGCCCAGGCGGCCTGGCAGCACGGCAGCAGCCTGTCGGTGGAGCTGCCCGAGCCGCTGGCGGTATCCGGCCATGCGCTGCTGCTGGAGATGGCGCTGCGCAACCTGGTCGAAAACGCGCTGCGCCACACGCCGCGGGGCACGCAGATCGAAGTGCAGGGCGGCCGCACGGGCGCCAGCGGCGAATGCTGGCTGCAGGTCTGCGACGACGGCGGGCGCGACGGCGCCGCCCGCCCGCCCGAGCCGGTGGACAGCCTGCACCTGGGCCATGAAATCGTCGCCCGCGTGGCCCAGCTGCACGGCGGGCGCTTCGGCCCACAGGCCGCGCCGCCGCCACATACCACCTGCTACCGCCTGACTTTGCCGCAGGGCGGGGTTGCGGCGCATGGTTAAAATGATGGGTTACCAAGCGGTTACCACGCCGCGGCTCCCGTAGCCCTCGTGGCCGAAGCCCAGGCTCCGGCTCTTTCCCCACTATTTCTCTAACGGACTCTCCACCATGGCTCTCGTCTCGATGCGCGAATTGCTCGACCATGCCGCAGCCAACAACTACGGCATTCCCGCTTTCAACGTGAACAACCTGGAGCAGGTGCAGGCAGTGATGGCGGCCGCGGACGAAGTGGGCGCGCCGGTGATCCTGCAGGCCAGCGCCGGCGCGCGCAAGTACGCGGGCGAAAGCTTCATCAAGCACCTGATCCAGGCCGCCGTCGAGGCCTATCCCCATGTGCCGCTGGTCATGCACCAGGACCACGGCACCTCGCCCGCCATCTGCCAGGGCGCGCTGAACCTGGGCTTTGGCTCGGTGATGATGGACGGCTCGCTGCGCGAGGACGGCAAGACCCCGGCCGACTTCGACTACAACGTCAAGGTCACGCGCGATGTCGTGGCCATGGCGCACCAGATCGGCGCCACCGTCGAGGGCGAGCTGGGCTGCCTGGGCTCGCTGGAGACCGGCATGGCCGGCGAGGAAGACGGCGTGGGCGCCGAAGGCGTGCTGGACCACTCGGCGCTGCTGACCGACCCCGAGGAAGCCGCCCAGTTCGTCAAGGCCACCCAGCTCGACGCGCTGGCGATCGCCATCGGCACCAGCCACGGCGCCTACAAGTTCAGCCGCAAGCCCACGGGCGACATCCTGTCGATCCAGCGGGTCAAGGAAATCCACGCCCGCCTGCCCAACACCCACCTGGTGATGCACGGCTCCTCGTCGGTGCCGCAGGAGCTGCTGGCCATCATCAACCAGTTCGGCGGCAAGATGAAGGAAACCTACGGCGTGCCGGTGGAGGAGATCCAGGAAGCCATCAAGCACGGCGTGCGCAAGATCAACATCGACACCGACATCCGCCTGGCCATGACCGGCGCGGTGCGCAAGTTCCAGGCCGAGAACCCCGACAAGTTCGACATGCGCGAATGGATGAAGCCCGCGCGCGAAGCCGCCCGCCTGGTGTGCAAGCAGCGCTACCTGGAGTTCGGCTGCGAAGGCCAGGGCCCCAAGGTCAAGGGCGTGCCGCTGGCCGACATGGCGCGCAAGTACGCCGCCGGCGAGCTGGCGCAGGTGGTGCAGTAAGCCCGCCCACCGGCGCCTGCCGCGCCGGCCCCCCGAGAAACCGCCCGTGAGGGCGGTTTTTTGCTGGATGGCCACAATGGCTTGTTTTGATGCCAGGCGAGACAAGACATGAGCACTTCCTCCACATCCCATGACTACGACCTCATCGTGATCGGCGGCGGCTCGGGCGGCGTGCGCGCCGCGCGCATGGCCGCCGGGCGCGGCGCGCGCGTGGCGCTGGTCGAGTCGGGCGCCATGGGCGGCACCTGCGTGAACGTGGGCTGCATTCCCAAGAAGCTCTACAGCTACGGCGCCGGCTATGCCGAGGCCTTTGCCGAGGCGCGCGGCTACGGCTGGCAGGTGCCCGAAGGCCTGGCGCTCGACTGGCCGGCACTCAAGGCCGCGCGGGCCAAGGAGATCGGCCGCCTCAACGGCATCTACGAAGGGCTGATGAGCGGCGCGCAGGTGCAGCGCCTGGCCGGCCACGGCGCGCTGCTCGATGCGCACAGCGTGCTCGTCACCGCCAAGCCCAATGGCCGGATGCAGGAGCAGCGGCTCAGCGCGCGCCACATCCTGATCGCCACCGGCGGGCGGCCCTGGGTGCCCGAGCTGCCGGGGCGCGAGCATGCGCTGGTGTCCGACGACATGTTCGAGCTGCCCGAGCTGCCGCGCCGCCTGGTGGTGGTGGGCGGCGGCTACATCGCCTGCGAGATGGCCAGCATCTTCCACGGCCTGGGCGTGCAGGTCACGCTGCTGTACCGCGGCGAGCAGGTGCTGCGCGGCTTCGACCGCGAGGTGAGCGACTTCGCCGCCGGCGAGATGCGCAAGGCCGGCGTCGACATCCGCGTGCGCAGCGACGTGGCGGCGATCGCGCTCGATGCCGCGAGCGGCGAGCGCGTGCTGCAGCTGAAGGAGGGCGGCGAGCTGCGCTGCGACGCGGTGCTCTATGCCACTGGCCGCAGGCCCAATGTCGAGGGCCTGGGGCTGGAGCGCGTGGGCGTGCGCCAGGATGAGCACGGCGCCATCGTGGTGGACGAGCACTATGCCACCAGTGTTGCGGGTGTGCACGCCCTGGGCGACGTGGTTGGCCGCCTGGAGCTCACGCCGGTGGCGTTGGCCGAGGCCATGGCCTGGGTGGACCATGTGTTCGGCCCGCAGCCGGGCAAGGCGGCGCGCACGGTGGACTACGCACTCATTCCCACCGCGGTGTTCACCCATCCGCCGATCGGCAGCGTGGGCCTCTCCGAAGAGGCCGCGCGCGAAAGGCATGGCGCGCTGCGCATCTACCGCAGCGACTTCAAGCCGCTGCGCCACACGCTCAGCGGCAGCAGCGAGCGCACCCTGGTCAAGCTGGTGGTGGATGACGCCAGCGACCGCGTGCTGGGCCTGCACATGGTGGGCGCCGATGCCGGCGAGATCACCCAGGGCTTTGCGGTGGCGCTGCGCGCCGGCGCGACCAAGGCGGTGTTCGACGAAACCATCGGCATCCACCCGACCAGCGCCGAGGAGTTTGTTACCTTGCGGGAAGTGGCGCGGCGCTGAATCGGCCCGTATTTCCTCCGTATGATGGGGCGGATTTGGAGGGGAATGCATGGATCCGCTGGTCTATCCGCGCGAGAAGCCGCTGGGCGCCATCACACTGGTGCTGGGCCTCATCGTCTGGCTGCTGCTGGTGCTGGGCACGCTCGGCGTGGCGCTGGCCTATGTGCTGCTGGGCTTCGTCGGCTACCTGTTCGCCCAGTCCGGCCTGATCGCCTGGCTGCGCGGCACGGGCGTGCGGCTGTCCGAAGACCAGCTGCCCGAGCTGTACCTGCAATACCTGCAGTGCTGCCAGAAGCTCGGCGTCAACGACCCGCCCGAGGCCTATGTGCTGCAGGGCGGCGGCATGATGAATGCATTTGCCACGCGCTTTCTGGGGCGCAACTACGTCATCGTGCTGGCCGATACGCTGGACGCGCTGCGCGCGCTGCCCGACGGCATCAACTTCTATTTCGGCCATGAGCTGGGGCATATCCGCCGCGGCCACCTCACCGGCCACTTCTGGCGCATGCCGGCGCTGTGGCTGCCACTGCTGGGCGCGGCCTATTCGCGCGCCAAGGAATACACCTGCGACATGCACGGGCGCGCCTGCTGCGAGCACAGCGAGTCGGCGGCGCGCGCGCTGGCGGTGCTGGCCGCCGGTGCCGAGAAATGGCAGCAGGTCAACCTCGCCACCTACGCGCGCCAGACCCTGGCCAACCGCGGCTTCTTCCCCGACTTCCATGAGCTGATATCCGGCTACCCCTGGCTGACCAAGCGCGTGGTGCGCATGCTCAACCCCGACACCCGGATGCCGGGGCGCAACCCCTGGTCGTACCTGCTGGCCGGCTGCGTGCCTTACATCGGGCGCGTGGGCGGCGCGGCCGGCCTGTTCACGCTGGCGCTGGTGGCCGCCGGCGCGGGCCTGCTCGTGGCGGTGGGCATGCCCGAGCTGCAGCGCTACCAGGAGCGCGCCGGGCTGCAGCGCCTGTGGCTCGAGGCCGCGCCGCTGCGCGCCACGCTGGGCAGCTACTACGAGCAGAGGCAGGACGTGCCCGACGACCTGCCCAGCGCCGGCGTCACGCTCGCCCAGGCGGGCGAGTGGGAATACGACAGCGACACCATGAGCCTTACCTACCACCTGCAGCGCGGCGCCTTCACGATGGTGCCGTCGGAGCAGGACGGCAAGGTCGTCTGGCACTGCAGCGGCAGCGGCCCGGTGGCCGAGGCCCTGCCCGACGAATGCCGGGAGGACGGCGACGACGATCTGGACTAGGGCCGCTGGATGGGGGCCGGCGGCTCGCCAGCACAACATTTCTTCACGATTAGCCGCAATGCCTGCGCAATGCCGGGCGACAATGCTTCGCCGCCGGTGCCGGCCTGGCGCTTGCTATCATGGCGGCGGTATTTCCCGGCCGGGCCTGCGCCGCAGGCCCGGGCTCGCTCTACAGGATTGGTGTTTATGGTTTTTGCTGTTCGCAAGATGATGGCGGTGCTGGCGCTGTCGTCTGCTGCCATGGCTCTGGTGGCGTGTGCGCCGGTCACGCCCCAGACCTACCCGGTCGGCCGCACGCAGGTGGCGTTCGACGAGGCGCCGCAGATGCAGTGGCGCTACTGGGGCTCGGACAGCGACCTGATCCCGGTCGCGCCGAGCGACCTGGCCCACGACGAGCCGCTGCAGGCCAAGGTCTGGCAGATGCGCACTTCGCTGGGCGAGCTGGTGGCGGTGATGGCGGTGCGCTCCAACGTGGACGACCTGAATCGCCAGCCCACGGTCTGGACGCAGGACTGCCCCAAGCAGCAGGGCGTGCTGGTGGAGCGCACCCAGGGCTTGAACGTGGGGCGCGTGGACTGCCTGCGCATCAAGCGCACCGCCAACAGCGAACAGTGGCTGGCGCAGAACGATGCGCGGATGGAGGCGCGGCTGAATGCGGCCGGCATCTATTTCGCGCGGCCCATGTCGCACGTGTCCTACCAGTACACCACCGGCAATGGCGGCTACGTCGAGGTGCAGGTGCTGGCCGACCACCGCCTGGTGCGGCCCGAAACCCACAACAGCATCGACTTCTTCTCGGCCGGCCGGCCGCTGCTGACCTGGGCGCAGGACCTGTCGCTGGCCGTGCGCCAAAGCACCGGCTTCATGAACGGGGTGTTCAACGTGCCGCCGTTCCCCTACTCCATCGAGCAAAAGCCCTACTACCAGACGCAGGAGGCGCAGGACACCCAGGTGGCGAACCCGCGGGCCGGCCGGCGGGCGCGGGCGGGCCAGCCCGTGCCGCCGGACCAGCCTTGAACGGTTTCGCCATCCAACGCTAACTTGGTTGCTGCGCCTGGCCGTACTATCGGTACAGCCTGCGGCTGCGCGGCGCGTTCTCGCTGGATGGCGAAACCGGATGCCGCGTAACAGCAGCCGATCCCAGGGTAATTCCAGAATCGCGAATGGCGCGGGTTGCGCACAATACCGGTTTTGCAGAAATTCATAGCGCCTCGCTTCGCGTACAGGAGCGGCTCAGCCCCCGTGGCTCGCCAGGCGCCGCCATTCCATCAGGAGACCGTGCATGACTCAACGCCCCTGGCTGCAGGGCTATCCCGCCGATGTACCTGCGGACATCGACCTGGCCAACATTCCCACGCTGGCGCAGTTGCTGAACCAGGCCTTCATCCAGCATGCGGACCGCGAGGCGCTGCACTTCATGGGCAACAGCTGGAGCTACCGCCAGCTGGACCAGTTCAGCCTGGCGCTGGCCGCCTACCTGCAGACCCTGCCGCTGGCCAAGGGCGACCGCGTGGCGCTGATGATGCCCAACGTGCCCCAGTACGCGGTGGCGGTGGCGGCGGTGCTGCGCGCCGGGCTGGTGGTGGTCAACGTCAACCCGCTCTACACCCCGCACGAGCTGGAGCACCAGCTCGTCGACAGCGGCGCCAAGGTGATGATCGTGCTGGAGAACTTCTGCGCCACGGTGCAGCAATGCCCGCAGCATGCGCAGCTCGCGCAGGTCATCGTCTGCAGCATGGGCGACATGCTGGGCCTGTTCAAGGGCGCGCTCGTCAACTGGGTGGTGCGGCATTCCAAAAAGCTGGTGCCGCCGTTCCAGCTCACGCGCAGCATCGCCTTCAATGCCGCGCTGCGCCAGGGCGAGCAGCACAAGTTCACTCCGCCCGAGGTGCACCTGGACGACGTGGCCGCGCTGCAGTACACCGGCGGCACCACCGGCGTGGCCAAGGGCGCGGTGCTGCTGCACCGCAACCTGGGGGCCAATGTGATGCAGGTCCAGGCCTGGTATGCGCCGGCGCTCAAGACCATCCCGGCCGAGGTGCAGCCGCTGTGCGTGTGCGCGCTGCCGCTCTACCATATCTTCGCGTTCACGGTCTGCCTGCTGCTGTCGCTGCGCTGTGGCCACCATGTGCTGCTGATTCCCAACCCGCGCGACATCAAGGCCACTTTGGCCGAGCTGCGGCACCAGCCCTTCCACACCTTTCCGGCGGTCAACACCTTGTTCAACGGGCTGATGAACCACCCGGACTTCGACACGGTGGACTGGAGCCACCTGCGCGTGGTGGTGGGCGGCGGCGCGGCGGTGCAAAGCGCGGTGGCCGAGCAGTGGCTGGCGCGCACCGGCACGCCCATCATCGAGGGCTACGGCCTGTCCGAGACCAGCCCGGTCGCCAGCTGCAGCGTGGTGGGCCAGCCGGTGAACGGCTCGATCGGCCTGCCCATGCCCAGCACCGACATGGCCATCCTCGACGACGCCGGCCATGCCGTGCCGCAGGGCGAGCGCGGCGAGGTCGCGATCCGCGGGCCGCAGGTGATGGCCGGCTACTGGCAGCGGCCCGACGAAACCGCCAAGGTGATGACCGAGGACGGGTTCTTCCGCACCGGCGACATCGGCGTGATGGATGCCGACGGGCGCTTTCACATCGTTGATCGCAAGAAGGACATGGTGCTGGTCAGCGGCTTCAACGTCTACCCCAACGAGGTGGAGGACGTGGCATCGGCCTGCCCGGGCGTGGCCGAATGCGCGGTGATCGGCGTGCCCGACGACAAGACCGGCGAGGCCATCAAGCTGGTGGTGGTGCGCAAGTCGGCCGATCTCACCGAGGCCCAGCTGCGCGCCTTCTGCAGCGAGCGCCTGACCGGCTACAAGCGCCCCAAGTACATCGAGTTCCGCGATGCGCTGCCCAAGACGCCGGTGGGCAAGATCCTGCGCCGCGAGCTGCGCGACGAAGAGCTGGCGAAGATGAAGGCGTAGCCCGCGCGGCCGGCCGCCAGTCCGGAGACTGTTGTTTTTTGCGCTCAGGCGCCGCTGCGGCGCCCGGGATTCGTTTTGTTTCAAACTAGAATAGAAACAATTCTCATTTGCATTATTGTCGTTGTGCGTATTGAAGGCGCACACGGCTGCTGCGCCGGGAAGCCAAGAATCCAAAACACAACAGGAAGATCCAATATGTCTCGAAAGCAGGGTGGCGTGCAGGGGCGCCAATTTTCTCGCCGTACCACGCCGCTGGCATGTGCGGGCGCCATGCTGGTGTCGGTGGCCGCGCAGGCGCAGACGGCGGCCCAGGGCGAGGCCTCGTTGCCGGCGGTGACGGTGACCGCCGACACCGTGCAGCCCGAGGCCCTGCCCGGCACCTATGCCGGCGGGCAGGTGGCCAAGGGCGCGCGCCTGGGCGCGCTGGGCAATGTGGACGTGATGGACGCGCCGTTCAACGTGACCAGCTATACCTCCGAGCTGATCGAGAACCAGGGCGCCCGCACCGTCGGCGACGTGCTGAGCAACGACCCCTCGGTGCGCTTCACCACGTCCAGCGGCCATGCCTACGAGAACTTCCGCATTCGCGGCTTCGACGTCAACCAGAACGACCTGGCCATCAACGGCATGTACGGCCTCATGCCGGTCGGCCACACGCCGGTCGAGATGTTCGAGCGGGTGGAGCTGCTCAAGGGGCCCAGCGCGCTGTTCTCGGGCATGTCCCCCAGCGGCGCGGTGGGCGGCATGGTCAACCTGGTGCCCAAGCGCGCCGATGACGAGCCGCTGAACCGCGCCTCGCTGGACTACCAGTCGCAGAGCCAGCTCGGCGTCAAGTTCGACCTGGGCCGCCGCTTCGGCGAGTCCAAGGAATGGGGCCTGCGCATCAATGGCGCGTTCACCAATGGCGATACCGAGCTGGACGGCCAGTCCAAGAAGCGCGAATTCCTCTCGGCCGCGCTCGACTACCGCAGCGGCGGGCTGAAGGCCTCGATCGACGCCTACTACAGCAAAGAGTCTTACAAGGGCGGCACGCCGGCCATGTTCTGGATGCCCACGGTCGTGCTGCGGGCGCCGGACGCCAGCGTGAACCAGTTCCCTGCCGCGTGGGCCGATCTGCAGAGCAAGGCCGTCATCGCGCGCGCGGAATACACGTTCAACCCGAACCTGTCCGCCTTCGCCGGCATCGGCGTGCGCAAGCACAATTATTCGGGCTTCATCAACGGCTCGCACGTGCGCAGCCTCAACGCCAGCGGCACCAGCACGAACACGGTCACCGTGGCCTCGCTGGGCTATGACGACAGCGTCTCCTCCGAGGCGGGGCTGCGCATGAACTTCAATACCGGCGCGGTGGGCCACGAGCTGGTGCTGCAGGCCTCGCGGCTGGAGATGGAGTCCGGCGCGGCCAGCGCCACCTCCGCCTTCACCACCAACATCTACGCGCCGGTCTACCACGACATGCCGGCGCTGCCCGCAAGCTCGCCCAAGAGTGCCGAGAACACGCTGTCCAGCGTGGCGCTGGTGGACACCATGACCTTCCTGGACGACCGGCTGCGCCTGACGCTGGGCGCACGCCACCAGACCGTCAAGACCACCAACTTCAGCGCGGCCAACGGCTCGGTGACCGGCAGCTACGACAAGAGCGCGGTGACGCCGGCCGTCGCGGTGGTGCTCAAGCCCTGGGGCCCGGGCATTTCGCTGTATGCCAACTATGTGCAGGGCCTGAGCAAGGGCGACACCATCTCCACGCCCACCTATGTGCGCAACTTCACCTTCGCGCCGTACAAGACCAAGCAAAAGGAAGTCGGCATCAAGTGGAATGCCGGCAGCTTCGCGAACACGGCCAGCCTGTTCGAGATCACCAAGCCCATGCTCATATCGGTCAACGGCAACGACGCCTCGGACGAAGGCGAGAAGCGCATCCGCGGCCTGGAATGGAATACCTTCGGCGAGGTGGCGCGGGGCGTGCGCCTGCTGGGCGGCGCCGCCTATACGCAGGGCGTGCAGACCCGCACCGCCAAGGGCGCCTACGACGGCTACCAAGCCGTGGGCGCGCCGCGCTGGCAGGGCAACCTGGGCGCCGAATGGGATGCCGCCCCCGGCCTGACGCTGAGCGGCCGCATCGTCGCCAGCTCCAGCCAGAAGCTCAATGCGGCCAATACGCTGCAGCTGCCCGGCTGGAGCGAGGTGGAAGTCGGCGCGCGCTACGCCACCCAGCTGTCCGGGTACAAGACGGTGTTCCGCCTGAACCTGGCCAACCTGTTCAACCGCCGCTATTTCTCCGGCGTATTCAGCGACACCACGCCCATCGCCACGCTGGGGCAGGGGCGTACCGTATCGGCCTCGGTCGCGGTGGACTTCTGAGCCCGGGCATCTTGCCGCGCGGCGAGGTGTTTCGGGCGAGAATGGCGGCCGCCCCGCCTTCAGACGCCTGCCATCATGACCCTTGCCTCCGCCGCCCCTGCCGCCAATCCCGCGATCGCGATACTCAGCGCGCTGCCGCAGGAGCAGCACGGCCTGGTGCAGGCCATGCACGGCGCAGACGCCGTGGCCCATGCGGGGCGGCAGTTCTGGCGCGGCCGGCTGCATGGGCATGAGCTGGTCTGCGCGCTGTCGGGCATAGGCAAGGTGGCGGCGGCCACCACCGCCGCCGCGCTGATCGAGCGCTTTGGCGTGCGCCGCATCGTCTTCACCGGCGTGGCGGGCGGCGTGGGCGAGGGCGTGCAGGTCGGCGACGTGGTGATCGCCAGCGACTACCTGCAGCACGACCTCGACGCCTCGCCGCTGTTCCCGCGCTGGGAAATGCCCGGCTACGGCCGCACGCGGCTGGCCTGCGATGCCGCCATGTCGGGCGCGCTGCTGGCGGCGGCCCAGGCCTGCGTGGCGGGCGACACCGCGGCCTTGCGCGCCCGCCATGCCTTGCACCCGCCGCGCGCGCATTGCGGGCTGATTGCCAGCGGCGACCAGTTCGTGGGCACGGCCGCGGCCTCGCGCGCGCTGGCGCAGGGGCTGCGCGCCGCCGGCCACGAGGTGCTGGCGGTGGAGATGGAGGGGGCCGCCGTGGCCCAGGCCTGCCTGGACTATGGCGTGCCGTTCGCCGCCATGCGCACCATCTCCGACCGCGCCGACGACAGCGCCCATGTGGACTTTGCCGAATTCGTGCGCAGCGTGGCCAGCCGCTACGCGCTGCGCATCGTCGACGGCTTTCTGCGCAGCCTGCCGCTGAGCTGTAATGCCGTTCACTTAGGCCAGTGAACGGCATGAGCTCCTCGGGTGCTCCAGCGTAGCGGGCAAGCATGGAGCCTTGTTTTGAGGCCAGAGGCCGGGACTCGCCCCGGCGGGCGACCCCCTTTCTTGCCGCGCAGCAAGAAAGGGGGCAAAGAAATGCGCCCCGGCTATCCGTGACCCCAGCGCCTGAAGGCGCTGGGGCAAGCTGCGATG